>NZ_BDEL01000001.1:3507500-3807500 GCF_001685485.1 Formosa haliotis
ATGTAGGCATAAGTAACGATAATGCGGGCGAGAAACCCGCACTCCGAAAGACTAAGGTTTCCTCAGCTATGCTAATCAGCTGAGGGTTAGTCGGGACCTAACGCGAACCCGAAAGGGGTAGTGGATGGACAACAGGTTAATATTCCTGTACCTGCTCTTACTAAAAGTGACGGAGGCGTAAATTTGGTGCGAACTGACGGAATAGTTCGTTGAAGCCAGTGGTAACACGGCGATAGTACACTGAGACTACGGTCAAGGTGATAATCCAGAGTAGCGACTTCCAAGAAAAGCAAAAGAAGCAGCCCGTACCCTAAACCGACACAGGTAGTTGGGATGAGAATTCTAAGGAGCTCGAGAGATTCATGGTTAAGGAACTAGGCAAAATAGACCCGTAACTTCGGGAGAAGGGTCGCCCATCTTCGGATGGGCCGCAGTGAAAAGGTCCAGGCGACTGTTTATCAAAAACATAGGGCTATGCTAAATTGAAAAATGACGTATATGGCCTGACACCTGCCCGGTGCTGGAAGGTTAAGTGGTGGGCTTAGCAGTAATGCGAAGGTCTAAAATGAAGCCCCAGTAAACGGCGGCCGTAACTATAACGGTCCTAAGGTAGCGAAATTCCTTGTCGGGTAAGTTCCGACCTGCACGAATGGTGCAACGATCTGGACACTGTCTCAACCATGAGCTCGGTGAAATTGTAGTATCGGTGAAGATGCCGATTACCCGCAGTGGGACGAAAAGACCCCGTGCACCTTTACTATAGCTTAGTATTGGTTTTGGATAAGTAATGTGTAGGATAGGTGGGAGACTTTGAAGCGGCATCGCCAGGTGTTGTGGAGTCATTGTTGAAATACCACCCTTTGCTTATCTAGAGTCTAACCTTCATTGAAGGGACAGTGCTTGGTGGGTAGTTTGACTGGGGTGGTCGCCTCCAAAAGAGTAACGGAGGCTTCTAAAGGTTCCCTCAGCACGCTTGGTAACCGTGCGTAGAGTGCAATGGCATAAGGGAGCTTGACTGAGAGACCTACAAGTCGATCAGGTACGAAAGTAGAGCATAGTGATCCGGTGGTTCCGCATGGAAGGGCCATCGCTCAAAGGATAAAAGGTACGCCGGGGATAACAGGCTGATCTCCCCCAAGAGCTCATATCGACGGGGGGGTTTGGCACCTCGATGTCGGCTCGTCACATCCTGGGGCTGGAGAAGGTCCCAAGGGTTGGGCTGTTCGCCCATTAAAGTGGCACGCGAGCTGGGTTCAGAACGTCGTGAGACAGTTCGGTCTCTATCTACTGTGGGCGTTAGAAATTTGAGTGGATCTGACTCTAGTACGAGAGGACCGAGTTGGACCAACCTCTGGTGTATCTGTTGTTCCGCCAGGAGCATTGCAGAGTAGCTACGTTGGGAAGGGATAAGCGCTGAAAGCATATAAGCGCGAAACCCACCACAAGATGAGATTTCTTTAAAGGGTCGTGGGAGATGACCACGTTGATAGGCTATAGGTGTAAAGGCAGTAATGTCATAGCCGAGTAGTACTAATAACCCATAGGCTTATTGTACGCCTGTTTTTTTAAAAGAGTACAAGATTTATTATATTATTATTTATGTTCAAGACGTTAATCGTCCTTTTTCAATATGTTAACTTATTAGAAGTGAGTAGTGAGAAATTAGCATTGAGATTAGACTCAATACTAATTACTAAAATCTCAATACTAGTTTAACAGTTTAAGGTGATTATAGCGATGGGGCTCACCTCTTACCATTCCGAACAGAGAAGTTAAGCCCATTAGCGCCGATGGTACTGCATTTGTGGGAGAGTAGGTCGTTGCCTTTTTTAGAAATCCTCAACATTTTTTTTGTTGAGGATTTTTTTTGGTTTATAATTATCTTCTTTTTCCTATGAATCAATTCCCCTTTTCTTTTATTCAAAAGGAAATTCCTCCAATTATATCCTATAGGTAGCCATATATACATTATCTACTACCGCTTGTATATAAGTTCAGTATTTAGTTAAATTATTTCTTATATTTATGTATATATGTTTAGAAGCTTTTAAAAGGTTATTATTTTAATGATGCTCTTATTAACATATCTTTTCTTTTGACTCCCTAAGTCAAACTGGTTTTTGCAACTAATTTTAAACATTAGATGTTATGAAATCAATAATCGGTACATTCCAATTTTTATTTTTTCAAACCGTTAAATTTTCAGAATAGTTTTCATGCATGTTTTCTGTTTTCAATGTTCAACTTGAAAGCATTTTTGAATTTAAGGATCTTTATAGAATAATATATTAAACCTAGATAAGAGCTAGTTATTAATTATTCAAAGTCTTCTAGATTTATTCAGAATCTATTTTTCTATTAGCAGAATGATATGATGTTTAAAAGAGTTAGTATTTATTAATATAATTAACACATAGAAATTATGAAAACAAGACATTTAGTATTAGTAATCATTTCTCTTTTTATAGGGAGTAATGTACAAGCTCAATTTTTAAAGAAATTGAAGAAAAAGGTTCAAGAAGTAACCGAGAATGTAGTGATACAGAAAACCGCAGATAATGTTGCTGAAAAGGCTGGTGATGGTGTAGATGGTATTTTTGATGCGGCATTTGGTAAAATGAATGGGAAAAATAGTGAAGCTTTAGGTGGATTTGCGGGCATGGAAATAGTAGATTCCAAAATCCTACCAGATATCTATGATTTTAATTGGAAATATGTCATGAATATGGAGATTCCGAACGGTAAAGCTATGGAATTGATTTATTATTTGAAGGAAGATGCTAAGTATTTTGGTATGAGTCCTAATTTAAAGTCATCTAAAAAAGATGATATGTTTATGGTTATGGATACAAAATTGGAAGTAAACGCTATGTTTACTAACAGTGGTAATAAAAAAGTAGGAATGGTGATGGGGCTGCCAGATTTTAATGATATGGATGATGAAGATGAAGATCTCATTTCAAACTATGATTTTGTAGAATTACCGGCTAAAGTGATTAATGGCGTAGAATGTCAAGGATTTAAAATGGAAAATTCATCGACAGAAATGGTTGTTTATGCTGATATGAATTCTCCCGTTAGTTTAAGTAGTGTTTATGGCATAAATACTAAGTCGTTACCAAAAGGCTTTAACCCAAAATGGTTAGACAAGGTTAAAAATAGCTTAGTAATGGAATTAACTTATACCGACAAAAAAAATAATCGGTCAACTAAAATGAATTGCGTTGCAATAGAAAAGGAACGTAAGATTATCGATGTTCAATCGTATACATTTAACGATTTTAATAAGGAAAGTCTAGCCGATAAAGATTAAGCTAGTTTTAAAAAAGGTAGTATCTCATAAACTGTGTAAGTTTTAAAATCTCAGGTTAAATATTAATCTGAGATTTTTTTATTCATTAATTTTAACTTTTACACACTTATGAAACCAGAAGATTTATTAAACGAAGACTTTTTAAAACAATTCAAGAATGCACCAGAGCTAACATCCTTTTTAGAACAGTTGCACAAACGTGGTATTGAGAAGTTACTAGAAGGGGAACTAGATGCCCATTTAGACTACGATAAGCACAAAAAAAGCAAAGCAGCCAACCTTCGAAATGGTTACACTAAAAAGAAATTAAAATCCGTTTTAGGAGAAACAGAGATTCAAGTTCCTCGAGACCGTGATAGTTCGTTTAATCCTTTAATTGTAAAGAAAAGAGAAAGTACAACAGAAGGCATCGAAAATATTATTATATCGCTTTATGCCAAAGGCATGAGTAACAGTGATATTGAAGAACAAATACGTGAGCTGTACGATTTTAATATTTCTACATCCACTATTTCAAGGATTACAGATAAGATTACAGAAGATGTTATTGCTTGGCGGAACAGGCCTTTGGAGGCCACTTACCTAATTGTTTGGATGGATGGCATCGTATTTAAAGTTAGGGAAAACTCTAAAGTCATAAACAAGACTATTTATATTGCAGTAGGCCTGAGAACAGATGGCAAAAAGGAAGTCCTAGGATTATGGTTAGGTAAAAATGAATCTTCAGCCTTTTGGATGAGTGTTTTAACCGATATTAAAGCTCGAGGAACTCAAGATATACTTATCACAGCTACCGATAATTTAAATGGATTTACGGATACTATTAAAACTATTTTTCCGAAATCAACGACTCAAATTTGTGTTGTGCATCAAATAAGAAATTCGTGTCGTTACGTGGTCTGGAAGGACAAAAAGGAATTTACTCGTGACATGAAGCAAATCTATACTGCTCCTACAAAAGAAGCTGCAAAAGCTGCTTTAAATGACTTCAAAACTAAATGGGATTCTAAATATTCTTACGCCATTAAAAGTTGGGAAAATAATTGGGATGAGCTTACAGTATTCTTTGATTTTCCTATTGAAATAAGAACCATAATCTACACCACAAATCTTATAGAAAACCTAAATGGAAAGATACGGAAATACACAAAAAACAAACTCTCGTTTCCAACCGATGAAGCAGTTATGAAATCCGTGTTTTTAGCTTTGAGAGAAAGCACTAAAAAATGGACCATGCCAATCAGAAATTGGGGAGTGATACTAAATCAATTTTTAGCTATATTTGAAAACAGGATTAAGTTATAAATAACCTAACCCTGAAATTTTGAACTTACACACTTTTTAGGATAGTGTCTTAAAAAAGCCCAGATTTAATATTGGGCTTTTTTTTAATCTTCTATTAATTTGTACATCATAAAATGTTGTCCAATTTTGGGGATATCGAAAGGTTGGCTCGAAATGGTATATCCATTATTTTTATAAAATTTTACGGCAACTTCTCTTGCATTTAGCCAAATAAGAGTCCCATTGTTTTGCTTTACTATAGATTCTCCAGTTTTCACTAATGCTTGTCCGTATTGTAAGCTACGATATTGCGGCAGAACAGCCATACCACGTAACTGAAATTGTCTGGTAGAATTAAAGGTTTCGTTTTTATTTTTCATGAAAGTAACAACCCCTACTATATCTGTTTTAAAATACATACCTAAATGGATCGTAGAAGGGTGATCGTCGTTTAAAAAGGCACAATCTTCTATAGGGCGTCCAGGACGTAATACGGGTTGTCGCACGCTATAGGTGTCTTTAGCACTTATTATTTTGATACTAATTAACGGGTTTCCTATTTTATACAATTTTGCGGGCATGCCGTCATAAATACCAGTATTACTTGGTAGTAAACCACATTTTAATAGGACCTTTTCTGAGGCTACATTATGTAGATGAGCATGTGCGTAAATAGTTGTTAGTTTTAGCGTGTTAAAACCATAGTCTAAAGCCGCATGAGTACTTTCTGTAGCGAATCCTTGTCCCCAGTATTTTTTATAGAATCTATAGCCTACTTCAACATAGTTGTCTTCGGGGTGAAATTTAAGTCCACACCAACCTATACATTCATCTGTATCTTTTAAACAAACCGCCCAACGCCCCATGTTGTGTTTGGCGTATTCGCTATAATTCTTTAAAAATATTTCAGCCTCTTTTATAGTGTTAAAAGTGGTATCACCTGTATATTTAATAACGTCAGGATCGGCATTCATTTTAAATAAATGAATGGCATCTTCAGGAATAAAGTGTCTTAAATATAATCTTTCGGTTTCTGTTACTAGATTCATAACTCAAACATAATTATTTTTAGGCATCCATTTCAAATTTAAACGCTATAAACATATAACTTTGGATTCGTTATGGAAAATCGGATAGATTATGGATGAAAATTAAAGGTTATTTTTCAGTTCGACCTAAAACTACATTATATTTTTTAAAAAATAATTTGAAATTTAGATTAAAAAAACAAATAATCTTACCTCATTTTGTGGTTTGTTTTATTCAGATGTACACTACTTTAATGGTTTTAAAAAGGTAACTGCAGAACCCATAAAAAAAACTATAGAGATGAAAGTGTTGAACTATAGGTTTTTAAGTTGAGTACTGATGATATAAGGAATGAAGTTTAGAAATGAATAATTATAAAATCCATAAAACAAATTATTATCACCTAATTCTTGTCAACTGAATTTGCTTAACTAAGGTGATATTATTTTTAAAAAATCTTTAATTTTTTCTTGGAAATAAATATTTAGTTTAACTATATTTGCACCGGTAATGCGAGAGTAGCTCAGTTGGTAGAGCGTCAGCCTTCCAAGCTGAATGTCGCCGGTTCGAACCCGGTCTCTCGCTCAAAAAGCTTCATCAAAAGATGAAGCTTTTTTTATTTTAGGCTATTTAGTTCAGAACCAGATGCTAACTCATAAGGAGTTTTGTTAAGTTCAAAAATTCGTGCACTTAAAGTCCCTTTTAAAGTAATAGAATCTCCTTTTACTTGTAACCAACTACCTTCTCTTATGCCCACTACAGGTTGTGTATTAAAACACATAAATTCCTTAATTCGTGTTTCTCGGGTTTCTCCCATATGTTTACTGTTTGTATCGGGGTCTAAATAATGCGGGTTTATATTAAACGGAACCAATCCTAAGGTTTTAAAACTTGGCGGATAAACAATAGGCATATCATTCGTGGTATTCATGGTTAAGCCACAAATATTACTTCCTGCACTTGTACCTAAATAAGGAGTTCCATGCTTAACCGCTGTTATAAGGGCTTGTAAGCTGTTTGTTTTATATAATTCGTTTACTAGGACGAAAGTATTGCCTCCACCAACAAAAATGGCTTCAGCTTGCTCTATAGCTGTTATTGCGTTTTTAAAGGTGTGGAGTCCTACAACGTCAATATTAATTTTAGAGAACGCTTGGCGAGCAGTTTCTGTATAAGCATCATGAGTCATCCCGCCGGGCCTAGCAAAAGGTACAAATAAAATTGTGTTTACATCTTTAAAATGTATTTGTAAATCCTTTAATATATATTCTAAGTACCCACTACCATAAATAGTAGACGTACTTGCTATAATCATATTTTTCATCATCGATAATTTATCGTAAATTTAGGTAATACATGGTTTTAACAAAAATTTAAATGCCACAAATATAGGAGTAACCCTCGAAGTCGTTAACTTTATTAAAAATTGATTTATATGAAAAAATTATTACTTATTCTTCTTATGTTGACTTCGGCGGCAGCCTTAACAGCCCAAAATATTAAACGCGTAGAAGTTTCAGGGCGTATTATAGTTGTAAACACCGAAGATGTTGAAGGTGTGACGGTATACAACACATCTACAAACGTAGGTACAGTTACAGATAGTAAAGGAGAGTTTAAAATAGAAGCCGGAATATTAGATGAAATAGAAATTTCAGCACTGCAATTCGACCCTATAAAAGTAAAAATAGATTTAGAGGTAATAGAAACAAAACAACTTACAGTGTTTCTGGTAGAACATATAAATCGTTTAAATGAGGTTGTTATTTTTCCTTATGGATTAACAGGGGTGTTGTATAAAGATTTAGATAAAATACAGACTTTTAGTCCAGATGTAGAATCGATAAATATGGCTTTTGGAGATATTACAGCCTACGAATTCTCGGATGATTACCATTCTAAAGTAGATAATAAAATAATGAGACAGGGCGAATTTTATAATGGTGTTAATCTAGTAACAATCGCCAATACATTTTTAAAACCCTTGTTTAAAAAGAAGGAAAGTAAGACTAGTCAAATTATAGATGAAACTGAAGCTGGTTTGGGGATTAGAGGAATTTATTCGCATTCATTTATCACCGAAAATTTTGGAATTCCTGGACCGCGCGTTGACGAGTTTATAAGCCATGTAGATGAAAATATCGATCCTAAATTACTTGAGCCGGGACAAGAAATGCAATTAATAGAATATCTTTCTAAAGAAAGTAAAGTGTTTTTAAATCAATAAGCATTGCAATTTAAAATCATTATTCTAAGTGTTTTATTCTTTTTGTTGAATATAATTAGAATACAAGCTCAAACCGTTAATATTCAAGGGAATGTTACTGGGGTTGACGACTTAGAAAATATACACGTTATTAATAAAACCTCTCAAACCTACACCATAACGAATGCTATTGGTGAGTTCGAGATTTCAGGAAAACTAAACGATACTTTGGTGTTTTCTGCCATTCAATATATTGGGGTAGAAGTACTCATAGATGAGACTGTTTTGATAAACAAAACACTAACTGTAAACTTACAAGAGCATGTAAATACTTTAGATGAAGTAATAGTTGGTAAAATCCTTACAGGAGATTTGCTTTTAGATGTCGGGAATTCTACGGCCGAACCCGAGATTAACTTTTACGATGTTGGTATTCCTGGCTATCAGGGGAAACGAAGAACACAACCCGAGCGCAGGTTGCATGAAGCACAAACAGGAGGTGGTTTTATTCCTTTAAACCCTATTTTAAATGGTATTTCCGGACGAACCAAAATGCTAAAACAACATGTAGCTTTCGAGCGAAACGATGCGCTTGTTACTAAAATAAAACAACGTTATGCAGAACATTTTTTTAAAGAACATCCTCTAGATGAGTCTAAACAGATGGATTTTTTATATTTCTGTTCAGACGATCCTAATTTTATGAAGCGTTGTAAGGGTAAAAACGATATCGAGATTGAAATGTATTTAAAAGAGAAGTACGTTCAGTATTTAAACAATATAAATGGCAATTAATCCGGTATAGCCTAAAACAACGCAAGGAAATTAATTACATTTGCCCACTAAATTAAATTCATGAAAGCGTTAAAATATCTTCTTGTATTAGTTTTAATACCTGTTTTCGCATTTACAGTGGTTCATAAATACTATGTAAGTATTACAGAAGTACAGTATGTTAAGGAAGAGAAATCTGTACAAATAATTTCACGTATTTTTATAGACGATTTAGAAAATGTGCTGCGTCAACGCTACGATAAAACGCTTACTCTAGCGGGAGAAAATGAATCTGAAAAGGTAGATGTTTATTTGGCCAAGTATTTAAAGGAAAAAATACATATCAAGATTAATGGAAAACCGGCCACGTTACATGTTTTAGGAAAAACCTACGATCTCGATGTGGCTGTATGTTATATAGAAATTCCAAACGTTGAAAATATTTCTGAATTCGAAATAAAAAATCAAGTCCTTTATGATCTTTTTGAGGAACAACAAAATGTGGTAAGACTAGATATTAACGATAAGAAAAAAAGTTTTATTCTTATAACACAAAATAATAAAGGGTTGTTAAAATTTGATTAAACAACCGTATAAAAGTTTAAAAGTATTAATTTTCGAACCAATTTTTAGCAAAGCAAACAAAATATGAAAAAACTAAAGTATCTATTTTTATCGGCTGTATTTATATCGGCAGGCGTCATGGCTCAAGAGCAAAAGCAGCCCGAGCGCAAACCTGGGCACACTAACACAAATAAATTTAAGCAGTTATACGACGAGTTCTCTACACCAAATATGTTTAGAACGGCTTCGGGAGCTCCAGGTCCAGCCTATTATCAGCAACAAGCCGATTATAAAATGGATATTACGTTAAACGATAAAGATGCTAAGCTTTCTGGTAACGAAACCATTACCTATACTAATAATTCTCCAGATGTTCTAACGTACTTATGGGTGCAGTTAGATCAAAATGTAAGAGCCAAAGATTCTAAATCGCCATTAATAGAAAGTAGTAATGTTTATGCGGCGCAACAACCAAAAGGTTTTGTGTCTAGTTATATGGAAGACCCTTTTGATGGTGGATTTAACATACAAGAGGTAAAAGATATTCATGGTAAAGATTTACCGCACATGATTAATAGAACCATGATGCGTGTAGAATTACCACAACCGTTAAAGTCGGGAGAAAAATTTTCGTTTTCTATTAAATGGTGGTACAATATAAATAACCATGTGGAAGGTCGCGGACGTTCTGGTTACGAATACTTTCCAGAAGATGGAAATAGAGCATATGTAATTGCCCAATTCTACCCAAGAATGGCAGTTTATAATGATGTTGAAGGCTGGCAAAATTCGCAATTCTGGGGAAGAGATGAATTTGCTTTACCATTTGGAAATTTTGAAGTCAATATCACTGTTCCTGCAGACCATATTTTAGATGGTACAGGAAAGTTAATGAATAGAAAAGAGGTGTTCTCTAAAGATATGATGAAGCGTTTTGAAAAAGCTGAAAAATCTTTTAAAGAACCTGTTGTTATCGTAACACAAGAAGAAGCTGAAGCAGCAGAAAAACAGTTTAGTAATAAAACAAAAACCTGGAAACTGTACGCAGAAAATGTTCGTGATTTTGGTTTTGCAACCTCAAGAAAATTTATTTGGGATATGATGGCTGTTAAAATTGGCGATAAGAATGTCATGGCCGTATCTATGTATCCTAAAGAAGGAAATCCGTTATGGGAGCAATGGTCTACCAAAGTGGTGGCTAGCACTTTAAAATCGTATTCTAGAATGACATTCGATTATCCATATCATAAAGCCATTTCGGTACACGCTAAAAATCAAGGCATGGAATATCCAATGATTTGTTGGAATTACGGTCGACCAGATAAAGATGGAAAATATAGCGACAGAACAAAATTTGGGATGATGAGTGTTATTATTCACGAAGTAGGACACAACTTTTTTCCTATGATTGTAAATAGCGACGAGCGCCAATGGACTTGGATGGATGAAGGGTTAAATACCTTTACCCAATATGTAGCCGAACAAGATTTCGGGAAGGAATATCCTTCGGCCTTATCTGCAGGACAAACCGCTTACCCGTCACGAAGAGGACCAGCAGCAAATATTGTACCTTACATGGGCGGTGATCAAGATTATATCGCTCCAATTATGACCAAAGGTTTAAATACATATCAGTTTGGAAATAATGCTTATGGAAAACCTGCTACAGCCTTAAATATTTTAAGACAAACGGTAATGGGGCCAGAATTATTCGATTATGCTTATAGAGAATATGCACAACGTTGGATGTTTAAACACCCAACACCAGAAGATTTCTTTAGGACTATGGAAGACGCTTCAGCATTCGATTTAGATTGGTTCTGGAGAGGTTGGTTTTATACTACAGATTATGTAGATATAGGAGTTAAAGATGTGAAGAAATTCTTTGTGTCTTCAGAAGTTAACGCGGAAACTAAAGCACAAGCTAAACGTTACGGAATGTCTGTAAACGATTTACCAGCTTATGTGTATATGGTAGAAGAAGGTAGCGAAGAGTTTAATGAGTCTCTTAAAAACGGAAATCCTATAGACAACTCGAAAACATTAAACGAGTACGTTATGGATAATTTTACACCAGACGAGCGTAAAAAATTAAAAAACCCGAAATACTTTTACGATGTAACTTTCGAAAAACCAGGTGGTTTGGTAATGCCAATCATTGTAGAGTACAAATATGCCGATGGTACTTCGAAAACCGAAACATATCCTGCTCAAATTTGGAGATTAAACGATAAGGAAGTAAGTAAATCTATAGCTTCGGAAAAAGAGATTGTAGGAATAACAGTAGATCCTAATCTAGAAACTGCCGATGTAGATACATCAAACAATTCTTGGCCAAGACAAACTAAGCCAAGTGAATTTGATGCCTTTAAAGCAAAATCTAAAAATTAATATAAAATTTTAAAGCCAACTTTTATAAAGTTGGCTTTTTTTTATTTTGTAACCAAACAGTTAGTATATTTGTAACGTGATACAGCAACCTATATTCTTATTTATTAGTGGCGCAGAAATAATGTTCGTATTATTTATTGTAGTCATGGTATTTGGTGCCGATAAGGTGCCCGAAATCGCACGTGGTTTAGGTAAAGGCATTAAGGAAATTAAAAATGCCACTAACGACATTAAAAACGAAATCACTAAAACGGCAGATAAAAGTGGTATAGATACCTCGTCTATTTCTAATGTTACAAAAGACGTAAAAGAAGAATTAGATAAAGTAAAAGACGATTTAAAAGATTTTACTGGTTCTGTACGCCGGAATATGTAGTGGCGATATTTCACCATCTATCTCCTATAAAGTTTAATACATAGTGATTTTTTGGTCTAGATTTCTTCTAACACAGAAGTTCCCGAAGTCTGGTCTCCCGAAGTCCATTTCCAATGCTCATAAAGGCGTATTTTCCCATTAGTCATAAGTTCTGGCACAGATTTACATATTCCAGTCATTAATTCACCCTTTGTATTTACTTGGTGATACCGCATGTCTATAACGCCATTGGCATCTACTAAACCTATTAAATGTCCTTTAACTATTTGACCACCGTGGTAGTTAGACGTTAAAATGTTACCCACCTGCTTATATTCAAAAATAGTATCGCTAGAAGTTCCACCGTTTTCAGAATTCTCAATAGGTCTAAATTTTTTATTGTTATAAAACATATTAATAATAAATAGCTTTATTTTTTTCTACTTATGGTTAATCCATCACGCACAGAAAGCAATACGGTTTCAATTCTAGAATCCTCCTTTAATAATGTATTGTATTCTAAAACGGCCTTTGTAGAAGTATCTTTTGGATTTAAAGGCTCGATCACTTTGCCGCTCCAAAGCACATTATCAGATAAAATTATACCTCCAGGATTTAGTTTTTCCAAAATCAAGTGAAAATAATTCGGGTAATTCTCTTTATCGGCATCAATAAAAACCAAATCGAAAGTTACATCAAGCTCTGGAATAATTTCTAAAGCAGGACCTAAATGCTGATGAATCTGATCACCATATTCCGAAGCATCAAAATATTTCCGCTGGAAATCGAATAATTCTTCATTCACATCAATCGTATGTAGCGCACCCGATTCCTGAAGTCCTTCTGCCAAACATAAAGCAGAATATCCCGTATACGTTCCTATTTCTAGAATGTTTTTTGGACGTATCATTTTCGAGATCATACTTAAAATTCGCCCTTGGTAATGTCCGCTTAACATGCGTGGCTGCAATATTTTCTGATATGTTTCTCGCGTTAATTGCTGCAACAATTGTGGTTCATCTTCGGTGTGTTGTACCACATAATTATCAAGTTCTTCCGGAATAAAATGCATGTTTAAAATGTTCTAAAGGTTGCTTTCTTTTCTATTTGGGCGTTACTTTTCTGTATTCTAAAAAAAAGAATACATAAAAGTCGGGCTTTCCGCTATATCTTTTTAAACCCCAAAAAGTTTAAAAAGGATGCCGCTGCAATCCCTAACGCAAAATTACCAATTGTTTTATAATAGCTTCAGGTAATACACTAAAATTAGTTATTACTGTAGTCTTGAATTTGAACTTTTTTCCCTCGCCTTAAAAATAAATCTAGAATTTCGTATGGCGATTTTGCTAAATCTATAGCTACATAAATCTGATAAGCCGGTTTTAATTTGTCTTTACGTTCTTTATAAATCACTCGGTCGTACCAAACAATAGTCGATGCATCTGATATTGTGGTTAAATCTTGTTTCGAAATTTTACTCCTAGGATACGCTCTAGAAATAGCTGTCGATTCAATATTTAAATAGGTTTTGTCTATAACTTCTCGAGAAAAAATGTTCGGATTAACCATATCTGGCTGATTGAATTGGATCCAATTGACCACTTGTTCTATAGTTTGTAATTCGTTAATAGCGGCATTTGTGTAGTTTTTAACTTGAAACTGGGCTAGTGTTTGTAGTCCAATCAATAAAAAAATACCACTTAAAAAATATTTCATAGCATCAGTTTTTCTTGTAGAGTCACAAGTTATTCGTGTCTCTTTTAAAAATCAAAAATACGCATTTATATAGGGAAATAAGAATGACTATTGAGGCCTATAAAAATCATATAAAATAAAAACGCTTCAGTACTATTAGTACTGAAGCGTTAGAAATATATATAGACGCGTATCGCGGATAATTCTTTATATTATATACGTGCGTTTTTATTATGTTAGATGTTAAGAAACTATTAAAATCTAATAAAATATAAGTTATTTGTGGTTTTCCTTTAGTAATTCAGGGAATTTCGCCTTGAAAGCGTTAAGTCTAGGTATAGATACATTTTGAATATAGCCATTATTTGGATGATGTTTCTTATAATCTTGGTGATAAGCCTCTGCTTTCCAGAATTTTAAAAACGGATATACTTCAGCATCAACTTTTTTATTTAATGTTTTCTCTAATTCCGATTTTTTCTGTGTTATAATTTGTTTCTGTTCATCGTTCTGATAAAAAATAATAGAGCGGTATTGCGAACCGTGATCCGGACCCTGACCATTAACTTGTGTAGGGTCTTGCGAGCCGAAGTACACATCTACTAAGGTTGAAAAAGTCACTTTTGCAGGATCGTAAATAACTTCAACAGACTCGGCATGACCTGTTTTTCCAGTATTACTTGCTTCGTAAGTTGGATTTTTTGTGTGTCCGCCAGCATATCCAGAAATAACCTCCTTTACGCCATAAACGCTTTCATAAATAGATTCTACACACCAAAAACATCCACTTGCAAAATACGCGCGTGCTTCATGCTTTGTAGAACGTACTTCTATAGGTTGTGCATTTATTATAGCATCTTGTTTCGGATTTGTCTGTGCCTCGTGCTTGCAACTAAAGGCAAACATTGTAATTAAAGTTAGTAAGGTGAGTTTTATAGATTTCATATCATTTTTTATAGTCTGTCGGAATAGTTTGGAAAACCTTAATGCCCTGATATAAAAAAAGCCTAACAGATTAGTGTTAGACTTTTAGGTATATTTAGTACTTATATGATTTATGCATCAATAAGGCGTCGTGAAATTACAATCTTTTGTATCTCGGAAGTACCTTCATAAATTTGAGTAATTTTAGCATCACGCATTAAACGTTCTACGTGATATTCCTTTACAAAACCATTACCACCATGTATTTGCACGGCTTCTACAGTTGTGTCCATCGCCACTTGAGAAGCGAAAAGTTTGGCCATGGCTCCAGAGTAGGTATAATCATTTTTATTGTCCTTATCCCAAGCCGCTTTCATACATAAATGGCGAGCCGCTTCAATTTGAGTAGCCATATCTGCCAATTTAAATGCTATAGCCTGATGGTTACATATTTCTGTGCCAAATGTTTTACGCTCTTTAGAATATTTTAAGGCCAATTCGTATGCGCCAGAAGCGATTCCTAATGCCTGTGATGCAATCCCGATACGTCCTCCAGCAATAGTTTTCATGGCAAATTTAAATCCAAAACCATCTTCACCAATTCTATTTTCTTTTGGTATTTTAACATCGTTAAATTGTAACGAGTGGGTGTCGCTACCACGAATTCCTAATTTATCTTCTTTTGGCCCTACGTGAAATCCTTCCCAACTTTTTTCAACTATAAAAGCATTAATACCTTTATGTTTTTTACCGATATGAGTTTGTGCCATAACCAAATAAAAATCGGCAGAATTTCCGTTAGTAATCCAGTTTTTTGTCCCATTTAAAAGGTAATAGTCATCATGTTCTATGGCAGTGGTTTTTTGTGATGTTGCATCGCTACCAGCTTCTGGTTCGCTTAAGCAAAAGGCGCCAATAGCTTGGCCTGTAGCTAATTTGGTAAGGTATTTTTCTTTTTGGGCCTCTGTACCAAATTGTTCTAATCCCCAACATACCAACGAATTGTTTACCGACATGACTACAGAAGCCGAGGCGTCTATTTTTGAAATTTCCTCCATTGCAAGCACATACGAAATAGAATCTAATCCGCTCCCACCATATTTGGGGTCTACCATCATACCTAAAAAACCGAGTTCTCCCATTTTTTTTATTTGTTCTTTAGGGAATTCTTGTTTATTATCGCGTTCTATTACGCCAGGTAACAATTCAGTTTGAGCAAAATCGCGAGCAGCATCTCGAATCATGATGTGTTCTTCAGTAAGGTTGAAATCCATAATAACTTGCAATTAATTGTTAATTTGTTAAAATTTGTTCTCAAATATATATTAATATTGGTAAATATTCAATAGAAGTGATTAAAATTTGAAATATGATAAAAAATAATTTTAAGGTTATTGGCGTGATGTCTGGGACATCTTTAGATGGAATAGACCTAATATATGCCAGTTTTAATAAATCTACACACTGGGAATATGCAATAATATATTCTGAAACAGTGGCTTATAGCTCGTATTGGTTATCGGTTTTAAAACAGCTTGTTTCAAATTCTAAAAAAGAACTTCAAGACATAGACCAAGCTTATACTGATTATTTAGCAATTCAAATTCAGCAATTTATCGGGAGGTATGAGATTACCGATATAGATGCGGTATGTTCTCATGGACATACAGCTTTGCATGAACCCGATAACGGATTTACGTACCAAATAGGAAATTTACCAAAATTAGCGAGTTTATTAAACGAAACCGTGGTTTGCGATTTTAGAGTTCAGGATGTAAAGTTGGGCGGGCAAGGCGCTCCCTTAGTACCGATAGGTGATGACATTCTGTTTTCAAACTACGATTTTTGTTTGAATTTGGGAGGATTTGCCAATGTGTCTACAGAAGTTTCGGGCGACCGTATTGCCTTCGATGTGTGTCCTATAAATATTGTATTAAACCATTACACACAAAAAATAGGATTAGCTTTTGATGATGGAGGGAAACTTGCTTCTACTGGGACGGTTAATACAAGTTTATTACAACAATTAAATGGATTAGCTTTTTATAAAGCAGAGTATCCGAAATCTTTAGGCTTAGAATGGGTTATACAAGAAGTGTTTCCGTTAATAGATAAGGAAGACCTTCCTGTTCAAGATATATTACGGACCTTTGTAGAGCATTTTGCTATTCAAATTTCAAACATTTTACCAAAATCTAAAGAAGCCACATTATTAATTACGGGAGGTGGTGCCTACAATACCTTCTTAATAGAACGCTTGAAAACTTTGTCGGGCTGTAAAATTATAATCCCAGAACCTGCATTAATCGAATATAAGGAGGCTCTTATTTTTGGTTTATTGGGTATTTTAAAATTACGAGGAGAAATAAATTGTTTAAAAAGTGTAACAGGAGCTAAAAAAAATCATGTTTCTGG
Organism: Formosa haliotis; assembly: GCF_001685485.1. Classification (NCBI taxonomy): domain Bacteria; kingdom Pseudomonadati; phylum Bacteroidota; class Flavobacteriia; order Flavobacteriales; family Flavobacteriaceae; genus Formosa; species Formosa haliotis. The sequence continues at coordinate 3,524,451 of NZ_BDEL01000001.1, forward strand.
AGTAATTTATTCTGGTTCAAAATAATTGAAAAATTAAATTTTTAGGTAGTTTAGTTTTTTATATTTGTTATTATATTTTTTATGTTATAAATGAAAGATTTACTTCAGAAGTACGAAAATAAGAGTCCGGAAATAGTTTTTCATTGGAAAGATCCCGAAACAGAAGCAGAAGGGTGGACTGTTATTAACTCGTTACGTGGTGGAGCAGCAGGAGGTGGGACGCGTATGCGAAAAGGCTTAGATATGAATGAAGTCTTATCCTTAGCGAAAACGATGGAAATAAAATTCACAGTTTCAGGACCGGCCATTGGAGGTGCAAAGTCTGGAATTAATTTCGATCCTAAAGATCCGCGTAAAAAAGGCGTGTTGGAACGTTGGTATAAAGTGGTGTCTCCTCTATTAAAAAGTTACTACGGTACAGGAGGCGATTTAAATGTAGATGAGATTCATGAAGTGATTCCTATTACCGAAGAAAGTGGTGTTTGGCATCCGCAGGAGGGTGTTTTTAACGGACATTTCAAACCAACAGAAGCCGATAAAATAAATAGAATAGGGCAATTACGACAAGGGGTTATTAAGGTTTTAGAAAATCCGAATTATTCGCCTTGTGTTTCTAGAAAGTATACGGTAGCTGATATGATTACCGGATTTGGAGTTGCAGAAGCTGCTAAACATTTTTACGATGTTCATAATTCATCAATTGTTGGAAAACGTGTCGTTATTCAAGGATTTGGAAACGTAGGTGCTGCGGCAGCTTTCTACTTCGCGAAAATGGAGGCTAAAGTTGTTGGTATTATCGATATCTCTGGCGGATTAATTAATGAAGAAGGGTTTTCTTTTGAAGCGATTCGCGAATTGTATTTAAATAAATCTGGAAATACGATTCAGAGTGCCGAGTTAATTCCTTTTGAAGAGATAAACGAGAAAATCTGGTCTATAAAATCAGAAGTTTTTGCACCTTGTGCAGCCTCACGTTTAGTTACCAAAGCTCAGATCGATAATTTAATAAATAGCGGATTAGAAGTTATTAGCTGTGGGGCAAATGTACCGTTTGCAGATCAAGAAATCTTCTTTGGGCCAATTATGGAATATACCGATAATAAAATAAGTTTAATTCCTGATTTTATCTCGAATTGCGGCATGGCACGAGTGTTTGCTTACTTTATGGAACGTAAAGTGCAAATGACAGATGAAGCCATTTTTAACGATACATCTCAAACCATTAAAAACGCCATTCACGGCGTACACAAAAATAATCAAACAAAAACCAAGATTAGCGAAACAGCTTTTCAAATAGCTTTAAACCAACTTTTATAAACAAAACCAATGGAAATTGTAATCATCTTAGTTTTCGTCTTAGGGTATTTAGCCATTACTCTAGAGCATAATTTAAAAATTGATAAACTGATACCGGCTTTGGTCATGATGGCCCTTTGTTGGGCTTTAATTGCATTAGGAATAGATAATTTTTCCCAGTGGTTTGATTCTGGTCAACATGCAATTTTAGACACCTTTGGCTTATTGAATCATGAAGAAAAGATTCATCTTATGGATGAAACTTTATTACATCATTTAGGAAAAACAGCCGAGATTCTAGTGTTTTTATTAGGTGCCATGACCATCGTAGAAATTATAGATTACTTTGATGGATTTTCAACCATAAAAACCTTTGTAAAAACAAAAAGCAAGCGTAAAATATTATGGATTTTTGCTTTCCTTGGATTTGGACTTTCTGCGATTATCGATAATTTAACAGCAACGATCGTACTTATTTCAATCTTACAAAAAATTGTAAAAGATAAGGAAGTAAGAATGTATTATGCAGGTTTAATTATTATAGCCGCAAATGCGGGAGGGGCATGGTCTCCAATTGGAGATGTAACAACAACCATGCTTTGGATTGGTAAAAAGGTTACTACAGGGCATTTATTAGCATATTTATTTGTGCCTTCATTTTTATGTATGTTTGTGCCTACTTTAATAGCATCTTTTTTACCTGCTTTTAGAGGTGATTTAGCGCCATCAACAGAGGAATTAGATAGCAAACCTAAAAGTAAATACAGTGCTAGAATGTTGTATTTAGGTCTGGCAGGAATAATTTCGGTTCCAATTTTTAAAACAGTAACGCATTTACCTCCGTATGTGGGAATGATGTTAGCCTTAGGGATTGTTTCTGTATTCGCCGAAGTTTATAGTAAAACCAAATTTTCTATTACAGAAATAGATTCGGAAAGTAATGACACTGTTGGGCATCATAGTCCAGTTCACAGTTCGTTATCTAAAATAGAATTGCCAAGTATTTTATTCTTTTTAGGAATTTTAATGGCTGTGGCAGCTTTAGAGTCCTTAGGTATTTTGTTCGATTTTGCCTCAGGTTTAAAATCAACTTTACCTATGTTAGGAACAGAGTTGCATCATTCAGGTGTATCAGATTTAGTAATATTGTTACTAGGAGTTGGGTCTGCAGTTATAGATAATGTACCTTTGGTGGCAGCGAGTTTAGGAATGTTCTCTGAACCAACAGATAATGAACTTTGGCACTTTATTGCTTATTCTGCAGGAACAGGAGGTAGTATGTTAATTATTGGTTCGGCGGCAGGAGTTGTTGCTATGGGAATGGAGAAAATTGACTTTTTCTGGTACCTTAAAAAAATATCATGGCTAGCCTTAATCGGATTTGTTGTAGGATCTGCAGCCTTCATGATAACAAGAACTTTATACTAATTATACTTAAGTAAAAATTAAATCGTTATATAATTTATCTAGTAAAATCTTAAAAAATTTATGTTAAACGCCCTTTTTCAAAACCCTACAGACGGAGTTGAAGTCCTTACAGACGCAGAACCTGTAAAGAAAACCCTTTCAATTGTCGAATTAATTAGCAGCGGAGGAGTAGCTGGTCAAGTTATTATAGGTGTCCTATTCATCTTGCTTGTTGTTGCTATCTATATTTATTTTGAACGTTTATTTGCGATTAAAGCAGCATCTCAAATAGATCGAAATTTCATGAACGAAATTAAAGACCATGTTAGTAATGGTAAAATTGACTCTGCCCAAAGCCTTTGTGCCCAGGTAAATACTCCAGTTTCTAGATTAATAGGAAAAGGAATCACCAGAATAGGAAAACCTTTGGAAGATATTAATACAGCTATAGAAAACGCTGGTCGATTAGAAGTTTACGGTTTAGAAAAGAATGTAAGTGTTTTAGCTACAATTTCTGGAGCCGCACCAATGATTGGATTCTTAGGAACGGTAATCGGGATGATTCTTTCTATTTTTGAAATTGCTAATTCTGGAGGACAAATCGATATTAAATTATTGGCCGACGGATTATATACTGCGATGACTACTACAGTAGCGGGATTAATTGTTGGTATTGTAGCTTATATTACGTATAATCATTTAGTAGTAAAAACAGACAAGGTTGTCTATCAAATGGAATCTAATTCATTAGAATTTTTAGATCACTTAAACGAGCCAATTTAATATGAATATTAGAGGAAGAAATAAAGTGACGCCAGAATTCAATATGTCGTCTATGACAGATATTGTATTCTTGCTACTTATCTTTTTTATGTTGGCTTCTACCTTGGTAACCACAAACGCTATAGATGTGTTGTTGCCAAAAGCAAGTGGAAAAACCGAAAATAAACAAACAATTGCCGTTAGCATTAAAAAGGATTTAACTTATTATATCGATCAAAAACGTGTTGGAGAAAGTGTTCTAGAATACGAAATTAAAAACGCGTTAGCCAAAGAAACGAAACCTACAATCGTATTACGAGCAGAAGAATCTGTGCCTGTAGAACACGTGGTTAAAGTGATGGATATTGCAAATAGAAATAAATTTAAAGTGATTTTGGCCGTAAGACCAAATAATTAATATGAAATACCTACAAACTAAACACGAGCGCAATTCTGCTAAAATTACACTATTAATTAGTGTAATCGTTCTGTTGTTATTGTTTGTAGTGGGGCCTCCTTATATGGATCCGCCCGAAGAATATGGTATTGCAGTTAATTTTGGTACTACCGACTTTGGTAGCGGTAACATTCAGCCCGACGCACCTATTAAATCTGAACCGGTTAAGGTGAATAAAATCCCAGAAGAAGTTGTTGAACCGGAACCCGTAAAACCAGCCCCAGCAGAAGCTTCGCAAGTAAAAGAAGAGGTTTTAACCGAAGATAATAGTGAAGCTGTAGCCATTAAAAAACAAAAGGAAGCAGAAGCTAAGGCTAAAAAAGAAGCCGAAAATAAAGCTAAAGCAGAGGCAGATGCGAAAGCTAAAGCAGAAGCCGAACGTGTTGCTAAAGAAGAACGAGAAAAAGCAGAGAAGAAAAAGAAATTAGATGCTTTAATGGGAGGTGTAATGAAATCTGAAGGCGCAGGAAAAGGTAGTGAGGGTAACGATGATAAAGTTGGCGATAAAGGTCAGTTAGACGGAGATCCTTATGCTGCAAGTTATTTTGGAGGGTCAGGTTCTGGAAGCGGAGGTGTTGGCTATGGATTAAACGGAAGAGGTAAAGCATCATTTAAAACGATTAAACAAGATTGTAACGAATCTGGTTTAGTGGTTGTTCGTATAGAGGTTAATAGACAAGGAGAGGTAACCAAGGCTGAACCAGGCGTAAAAGGTACCGAGAATAATAGTCCTTGTTTAATGGAGCCAGCCCAAAAAATAGCCATGTCTCATAAGTGGCGACCAGACCCTAATGCACCCGTAAGGCAAATAGGTTTTGTAAGTATAGATTTTAGTTTAGGTCAATAAATTATGACATATCAGGAAACCGTACAATGGATGTTTACACAACTTCCCATGTATCAACGTCAAGGAGAATCAGCGTTTAAAAAGGATCTTACAAATACCTTAAAACTTGCCGAACATTTAAATCATCCTGAAAGGCATTTTAAAACCATTCATGTTGCTGGTACAAACGGTAAGGGTTCTACCAGTCATATGTTAGCATCTGTTCTTCAAGAAGCAGGTTATAAAGTAGGCTTGTATACCTCTCCGCATTTAAAAGATTTTCGTGAACGGATTAGAATAAATGGTATCGAGGTGTCGGAGGACTTTGTTACAGAATTTATTGCATTAAATAAAACGTTTTTCACGACTCAAAATTTATCTTTTTTTGAAATGACCGTTGGTATGGCCTTCGATAATTTTAACAAGCAGCAAGTCGATATTGCAGTTATAGAAGTCGGTTTAGGAGGGAGAATAGATTCTACGAATATTATTACACCAGAAGTTTCTGTAATTACTAATATTGGATTAGACCACACACAATTTTTAGGAACCACCTTAGAAGAAATTGCTTCGGAAAAAGGTGGGATAATAAAACCAGGAGTTCCTGTTGTTATCGGAGAAACCCATAGAGAAACCGAAGCTGTGTTTAGAAAAATAGCCAAAGGAAAGTCTTCAAACATTCTATTTGCAGATCAAGCTATTCGACAAATTCCTATAAGCGATTTAAAGGGAATTTATCAGGCTAAGAATATTAAAACCGTATTACAGACCGTAGATGTTTTAAGAGAATTAGGATACACTATTACAGAAGATAGTGTGAAACAAGGGTTGTTATTTGTTACAAAAAATACCGGTTTAAAAGGGAGGTGGCAAGTATTGCGTGAGCATCCAAAAGTAGTTTGCGATACAGGGCATAATAAAGAAGGACTTTTAGAGGTAATGAAGCAGCTTCAAAATGAAGATTATAATGGCTTACATATGGTGTTTGGTGTTGTAAATGATAAGGATGTACCGTCTATTTTACCTTTATTACCAAAAGAGGCCATTTATTATTTTTGTAAACCCGATGTACCAAGAGGTATGGATTCTGAGGTTTTAAAAACTTATTTTTTAGAAGAAGGATTTAATGGTTCGAGTTATAATTCTGTAAATGAAGCTTATAAAGCTGCTTTAAAGGATGCTAAAAAAGACGATTTTATTTACATTGGAGGAAGTACTTTTGTAGTCGCAGAAATAATTTAAAAAAAAACAAAAAAAAGTTTTTGTAGTATCAAAAACAGGCTTATATTTGCACACCTATTAAATAGGGCGCATAGCTCAGTTGGTTCAGAGCACTTGGTTTACACCCAAGGGGTCGGGGGTTCGAATCCCTCTGCGCCCACAACAGCTTCTCGACATGAGAAGTTTTTTTATGATTTTTTAGCTAGTAAAAAATCAATTGGTATTGAAACACCTAATATAATATTAGGGCGCATAGCTCAGTTGGTTCAGAGCACTTGGTTTACACCCAAGGGGTCGGGGGTTCGAATCCCTCTGCGCCCACAAATAAATAAAAAAGCTTCTCATTTTTTGAGAAGCTTTTTTTGTTTTTAAAGGATTTTATATAAGATCGAGAATACGTTCTAATTTCATACCTCTAGATGCTTTTATCAATACGTTAGTATCTGTTATGTGTATTAGATTTAAAGTGTTTTTAAAATCTTCAAAGGTTTCAAACGATTCTATTTTACGCGAAGTGAATGTTGTAGTCTTAAATAGTTTACCAATAATATAAATCTTGTCTATGTGTAAATTGGTTACTAAATCCACAATAGCCTGATGTTCTACTTTGGCTGTGTTGCCTAATTCAAACATATCGCCTATAATTGCTATTTTATTGTTTGATTTAAGATTAGAAAAGCTCTCTAAAGCAGCTTTCATACTGGTAGGATTCGCATTATAGGCATCTAAAATTATTTTGTTAGTACCTGTTGTTATAATTTGAGAACGATTATTGGTTGGGGTATAGCCTTCGATCGCTTTTTTTATACTACCGGGATTCATTTTAAAATAAGTTCCTATAGCGATTGCAGCAGAAATGTTAGTGAAATTATAAACGCCAATAAGTTGACTTGTAATTTCATTACTGTTGTATTCTGAAACCACGAAAGGATCGGCAGAAACTAATTCTATTGTTGTGTTGGCGGTTGTGTTGTGGTTCCCGAATGTGTACCTGTTAAGTGTAGCTGTTAATTCTAATTGTTTGCTATCATTAGCATTTACAAAAGCAAGACCTTGAGTTTGCTCTAGGAATGCATAAAGTTCAGATTTTCCTTGTATCACGCCTTCTATACTCCCGAAACCTTCCAAATGTGCCTTTCCGAAGTTTGTAATATATCCAAAATTGGGTTTAGCGATGTTGCAAAGCAATTCAATTTCTTTAAGGTGATTAGCACCCATTTCTACAATTCCTATTTCTGTATTCGAATTCATAGAAAGTAAAGTAAGGGGCACCCCAATATGGTTGTTTAAGTTGCCTATGGTTGCGGTGGTTGAATATTTTTGAGATAGCACGGCATTTATGAGTTCCTTACTTGTTGTTTTTCCATTACTACCTGTAAGCCCAATAATAGGTATGTTTAAATACTCGCGATGAAAAGTGGCTAAGTCTTGCAAAGCTTTTAAAGTATCGTTTACTAAAATCGTTTTATTTTCTATGTGGTATGCTGCTTCATCGATAACGGCAAATTTAGCACCAGCTTTAATGGCTTTTAAGGCAAATGTATTTCCGTTAAAATTATCACCTTTTAAGGCGAAAAATAAATCGTTTTGTTTAACTGTTCTAGTGTCTGTACAAACCGCATTACAGTCTAAAAAAAGGGCGTGTAAATCTGATATTTTCATGATATAAATGTATAAAAAAAGTCCTAACACAGGGTTAGGACTTTTTTATAAAAAACAAATATTTTAATATTTAGTGTCTTGTTTTAGCTTTTGATTTTGTTTTAGAACCAACTCTAGACATTGCACATCTAAACCCGATATAGTCTGTTGCCATATCTTGAGGGAAGTAGCGTCTTTGTGCTGGATCTAACCAGAATTCTCTATCTTTCCAAGAACCTCCTTTATAAACACGAACCTCGTCGCTAATTAAAGATGTTTTATCGTTGGATTTGTCGTATTCTCTAATAATATTTCCAGCAGAATCTCTGCTAATAGTGTTTGATGGAGAGTGATACATTTTTCTAGTATTAGCATCTTCTCCACCTTCCATATCATCAAAATTTTCTGCGAAATAACGAGAAGAACGTCTGTCACCATCTCTAAAGTCACGGTTGTCACTAGAATCGAAATTCGATCTTAGGTAGGTTTCGTCTTCATCAACAGGAACTTGTAGGATGTCTCCAGGTAAGTTTCTTGCAACCACTCTACCATTACTTAAAGTGTCGTAAACGATATTGTCTGTCGTTACAATTTTTACGGTCCCGTCTTCATTAATTGCATTTTTAGTATAAACGTTTCCACGGTAGTAGTTAAAGTCGTTAAACTCATCGTCTACAATTGGTCTGTATACATCGGCAACCCATTCGGCAACGTTTCCAGCCATATCGTATAAACCGTAATCGTTAGGGGCATACGATTTAACTTTAGCCGTAATATCTGCATTGTCATCAGACCAACCAGCGATTCCACCGTAATCTCCTTTTCCTTGTTTAAAGTTCGCCATTTGGTCACCTAAAGTTCTACGTTTTCCAGAACGGGTGTATTGTCCGTCCCATGGGTATTTTTTTCTACCTCTATAAACGTTATACTCTCTTAATTCAGAAAGACCTAGAGCAGCATATTCCCACTCCGTTTCTGTTGGTAGTCTGTATTGTGGAGAAAGTATCCCTGTTTCTCTAGTAGCATAAATGTTAGTTTCGTTACCATCGGCATCGGTTCTTACATTTCTGTTTTTCCCCGTTGTTTTAATTTCTTCGTTTCCAGAATAGGTCTGAGAAGGAGCATTAATATAGGTATCTGTACTAAAGTTAGAATCTGCAGTAACGTCTGTACGTAATGCTTTTTTGTCTAAGTAACCAGATTTAGCCAAATTGTGTTCGTTAACACGATCTGTTCTCCATTTTGCAAATTCAACCGCTTGAATCCAACTAACACCAACAACAGGATACTCTGCGTATGCTGGGTGACGTAAGTAGTTATCGGTCATTACTTCGTTATATCCTAAACGGTTTCTCCAAACTAAAGTATCTGGTAAAGCACCATTATAAATGGCTCTAAAACCATCTTGAGCAGGAGGGAAGATACGCTTTAGGTAATCTAAATATTCAAGATACATGATATTAGTAACTTCCGTTTCATCCATATAAAAGGATTGTACGTGTTGTTGTGAAGGTGTATTATTCCAGTCGTGCATAACATCGTCCTGAACGCGACCTTTGGTATAAGTTCCTCCTTCAATAAACACCAAGCCAGGTGCTGTCTCTTGTTCTTTATACTGCGTGTTATATTGGAAACCTCCATCTTTAGAGTTGATTTCCCATCCTGTGGCTTTCGAACTGTTTTTCGAACCAGAATTTTTACAGCTAATCGCGGATAAAGCGAGCGTTATTATTAACAAGCCCTTTACGGTTACTATGTTTTTCATATCCATACTTTTAGGTAAGCAAATGTTGTTTTTGGTGTCGCAATATAAGAATTTAACCTTATACCGCAAGCGATTTTATCAATTTTGAGTCAAAAAAAATGTATTTCATCCTATTTTTTAATCATTATACCGATGTTTTTCCCGTTTTTCCTCATGTTTTAGTGTTTTGTATAAACGGATAATTTCATAAAATATTATTGTACTTTTGGATCAATTCTGAAAAAAAACGAGACTTTATACTAATAAATGGCATTAAACGTTATTCAAATAATGAAAAAAACACTAGTATTTATATTCTTATTAACCGTTATGTTAGGGTTTTCTCAGCAAAAACAATTTCAGATTGCTTGGGAAGGTTATGAAACAATTTCTGATGGAACATTTGCTTTTCAGGTGCCAGCGTTTAATAAAGATAATTTTGATTATAATCTAGAAGACGGATTAAAGTTTGTCTCGCAATGGAAAATTAGTAGCTCGATTAATGAAACGTCTGCGCGATTAGAAAACGTCTCGTATACCACAATTTCGAACGCAGAATTAAAAGGTTTAGATGTTTCAACCATTCCAGATGAATTAGAATTTAAATTGACAAAATCTGTAGCGCGGCAAGTAACCTATGCTTTTCTGGAAGTATCTCCTATAATTAAAGACGGCGCAAATTCTTATAAAAAAATCACCTCATTTAATTTGGTATACACTACGGTCAATACAAATCGTACGGCAAATACGAATACAACGCCAGGAATATCTAGCTCTGTTTTAAAAAATGGAGAATGGTTTCAATTTTATGTAGATACTACGGGTGTTTATAAATTATCGAAGACCTTTTTAAGAGATTTGGGGGTAAATGTAAATAGTGTAAACCCGAAACGGTTTAAGATTTTTGGCTACGGGGGGCAAATGATGCCCTATATGAATTCTGAACCTCAATATTTCGATCTTGTTGAAAATGCCATTAAGGTTGTAGGAGAAGAGGACGGTAGTTTCAACGATAGCGATTATATTTTATTTTATGCCACAGGGCCTAAGGGGTATAACGAAAGCAGCAACACAAATATAAATTGCTATACTACAAGAACCTCTTATTTTTTACAAGTTGGAGGTGAAGAAGGAAAGCGTATTCAGCCTTTTGTGAGTTCAGATCTGGCTACAGATTTTGTTGTAGATACGCATCAGACCTATTTATTTCATGAAAACGACGACTATAATTTAGTGCAATTAGGGAGGCGATGGTTTGGAGACCGATTTGATGTATCGCTTCAAAAGACCTTTACATTTAATGTGCCAGACTTAGTAACCTCGGTACCCATACAATTTAAAACTGTTGTTGCCTCTACCTCAGATAGTGCCTCTAGTTTTGGAGTGTCTGTAAACGGAACTTCTGTAGCTACTTTAAATATTTCTGCGGCTACCGATTCTAATTTAGCCAACGACCGAACGTTAAATACTAGTTTGCTAAGTACTAGTTCTAGCATTGCGGTAAGTTTAACCTATAATAAAAATGGAAACCCAAGTGCTTTAGGCTATTTAGATTATATTTCGTTAGAGGCCACACGCGATTTGAGGTTCTACGGAAAGCAATTCGGATTTTACAATACCCAAGTAGCTCAAACCAGCGGAACTGTAGAATACCAATTATCGAATGCATCAAACGTAGACGAGATTTGGAATGTAACCAACCCATACGCTGTGTCAAGTCTGTCCAATTCAACAGCTCAAGCAACTCTTAACTTTAAGCGACCAGCAGGACGTTTGGAGACTTTTGTGGCGGTAACAAGTTCAGATTATTATGAGCCTCAGCGTGATTCTCAAACTACAATCGATAATCAAGATTTAAAAGGGACGGTATTTTTTAACGATAATGGCGAATTTCAAGATGTAGACTACCTTATCGTAACGCCTACAAATTTCTATTCGCAAGCCGTACGATTGGCAGAAATTAATAAACAACAATACGGTTTAAATGTAAAAGTGGCTACTTTGGGAGCTATATATAATGAGTTTAGTTCCGGAAATCAGGAAATTGTTGCCATTCGAAATTTTGTAAAATATATATACGATAATGCAAGTAGTCCTGAGAAGCGAATAAAATATCTATGTATGTTTGGCGATGGGTCTTACGATTATAAAAATAGATTAACTAATAACACCAATATTGTACCCGCGTGGCATGCCTATTCTAGTTTTAATTTGACTAATGCATTTGTATCTGATGATTTTTATGGAATGATGGATGAAAACGAAGGTGCTATGGAAACTAGTGATAAATTAGATATAGCTTTAGGAAGAATTATTGCCGATAGCCCTAGTCAGGCCAAAGAAATGGTAGATAAAATTGCGCGTTATTATAACGAAGGGTCTTACGGAAGTTGGCGTAATAGTGTGGTTATGGTTTCCGATGATGTCGATGAAGCTTGGGAGGTGAGTTTGGAACAAACTACCGATAAAATTGCTGATGAAGTTTCTGATAAAAAACCATTTATGAATGTGACTAAAATTCATTCTGATGCTTATAAACAGGAATCCTCTGCCGGAGGGAATCGATATCCAAAAGTAAACGAGGCTATGGTAAATGCCATGCAAACCGGAGCATTGGTTGTTAATTATTTTGGACACGGAGGCGAAGATGGTTTAGCTCATGAACGTATTTTTATGAAACCCGACGCCCTCTCGCTAACTAATAATTATAGAATGAATTGTTTTGTTACGGTGACTTGCGAGTTTACTCGTTTCGATAATCCATTACGGGAAACGGCAGGAGAAGTAACCTTTTGGAATCCTAACGGTGCTGCCATTAGTTTAATAACAACTACACGACAGATATTTGTAAGTGTTGGTATCACTTTCAATACAGTATTAAGCGAGTATTTATTCTCATATAATAATAACGATGAATATGCAGATGGTGAATATCCTTCAATGGCGGAAGCCTTACGTTTAACTAAAACCAATTCGTCTATTGCAAATACAAGTCAGAGGCACTTGGTGTTTTATATTGGAGACCCAGCCATGAAATTAGCTATTCCTAAACCTAATATTAGACTTACGGCAATTAATGGAAAACCGATTTCGGGAGAAGTCGATCAATTAAAAGCTTTAGGGCGTGTTAATTTAGCCGGAGAAGTTACCGATGCTGCAGGCCATGTTTTAACCGATTATAATGGTGTTTTAACTTCGATAATTTATGATAAAGAAATAAATCGAAGCACGTTAGGTAACGATGGGACCGTAGTAAATGGTAGTGTGTATATTATGGATTTTAAAACCCTTGGCGAAATTATTTTTAGAGGTCAAGCTTCTGTAAAAGATGGGGCCTTTAATTTCGATTTTGTTGTGCCGCGTGATATTGGTATTCCTGTGGGCTATGGCCGGGTTAGTTTTTATGCGAAATCCGATACGGCTTTAGAAGATCAGACTGGTGCGAGTATAGATATTATAAAAGTAGGAGGGATTAACGAAAATGCAGCAGAAGATAATACGGGGCCGGTGATTAATATTTTTATGAATGATGAAAATTTTGTGACGGGAGGAATTACTAACGAATCACCTTCATTATTGGTAAAGTTAGAAGATGAAAATGGAATCAATACGGCGAGTGGTATTGGGCACGATATTGTTGCAATAATTGATGGAGACGAAACAAATCCGTATGTTTTAAATGATTATTATCAGACTGAAGTGGATGATTATCAGCGTGGTATTGTTAATTATCCGTTCAGGGATTTAGAGCCAGGTTTGCATACTTTAACGGTAAAAGCTTGGGATGTTTATAATAATTCTTCAACCTCCGAAATTCAGTTTGTTGTACATAACGAAAATGAAAATTTAGTGATCTCGAATGTGTTAAATTACCCAAATCCGTTTGTAAATTACACAGAATTTTGGTTTAACCACAATAGTTCGGGGCCTTTAGACGTTTCTATACAAATCTTTACTGTTTCCGGTAAATTGGTTAGAACGATAAATGCACAAACAAATACATCAGAATGTTGTATTAGTGGAGCTTCATCGTTATCTAGAGATATTGTCTGGGACGGGAGAGATGATTTTGGAGATAAAATAGGAAAAGGAGTTTACGTTTATAAACTAAAAGTACGGTCTGCCGCACTAAATAAAACAGTTGAAAAAATTGAGAAACTTGTTATCCTATAATAAACATATATATTTGTAAACTAAATTAAATTCATGAAAACAACACAACTAGCCATTCTATTTGTATTATTTGCTTTTAATATTCATGCGCAAACCAGCACAACGATAATTCCAAACCCTAACGATTCTAGGGTAATAACCACAGGAGTTCCGTTTTTATTAATCGCATCCGATGCAAGAGCTGGTTCTCTAGGAGATATTGAGTTTACTCAAGATGAGTTTTCAAATCCATTAGTACAACGTCCAAATGAATTTGCTTTAGACGCCTCTTATGCACTTAAATTAAACGATCAGTTCTCTATGGCTGTAACCATGCGTTACCTACGTTCAGATTTAAAATTAAATGTAGGCGATATTGATGCCGAGGCAGCAGGAACATTTGGAGTAGATATTTCAGGATATTACCAAAGTGAAGAAGAAGCTTACAACGATTTTAATGGTCGTTGGAGAGGAGGTTTTGCGATTCAAAATATCGGACCAAAATTTAAATACGATGAAGGTGGAGTTGAAAACTTTCAGCCAACAACCTTACGTTTAGGAGGAGGTTTCGATTTTATTTTAGACGATTATAATAAAATAGCTATTACAGGAGAAGTAACTAAATTATTAGTGCCAACACCTCCAATTTTAGGAACAGAGTACGAGTATGAAGATATTGATGATAATGGTGAGTACGATGAAGATGTAGATGTTTTAGGTGATCAAATTTCAACAACCAATGGGCTTATTTATGAAGGAAAGTCTAATGACGTGAGTTTCTTAAAAGGAATGTTCCAGTCTTGGGCAGATGCTCCAGGTGGTTTTAGCGAAGAAATGCAAGAATGGACTTGGGCTTTAGGTGCAGAATATACCTATCAAGATTCTTTTGGGTTTAGAGCAGGATATTTTCATGAAGCAGAAGATAAAGGGGCTAGACAGTTTTTTGCTTTAGGGGCAGGATTTAAATATAATGTTATCAATATTGATTTATCTTATTTATTCTCGACGTCAAAAGTTCAAAGTCCTTTAGAAAACACATTACGTTTCTCATTAACGTTCAACCTGGGGCCTGGAACGTATACCGAATATTAAAAATAGATTTCACAATAAAATAAAGTATAAAAAAACGGTTGCCTATGGCAATCGTTTTTGTTTTAAATAGTTTTATATCTTTAGTAGCATCTTAAGCATTTTTAATAATGGAGAAAATACAAATAGAAACAGAGTTCGAAGTTTATAAGGAATTGGCAGAACTTCCAGAAACCGTTTCAAAATTAATGGCTCAGGCCACAAAAGCAAGGCTAAGAGCTTATGCGCCTTATTCTAATTTTTTGGTAGGAGCTGCAATTTTATTAGACAATGGCGAGATTATAACCGGAAATAATCAAGAAAATGCATCCTACCCATCTGGACTTTGTGCAGAACGTACAGCTATTTATTATGCAGGATCACAATATCCAAAAGCTAAAATCCTTCAAATGGCACTAATTGCAGGATCCACAAAAAGTAAAACCACAACACCTGTTCCGCCTTGTGGAGCATGCCGGCAAGCTATTGCAGAGTACGAAATAAAACAAGATGCTCCAATCGATATATATTTTATGGGAGAGACAGGGACGATAATGCGATCGAAATCTTTAAGGAATTTGCTGCCTTTCATATTCGAAAAAGAGATATTGTAAATTTTTTTATGTAATTTTTAGTAGATTCGGTTTTTCCATTAAAGTGTAATGTGTTACTTTTGTTATTCGTTTTTAAATTAACGTTACTCATGCAAAAAATCACAAAGGAAACATACATTAAATGGTATGAAGACATGTTGTTTTGGAGAAAGTTTGAAGATAAACTAGCTGCAGTATACATTCAACAGAAAGTAAGAGGGTTTCTACACTTATACAATGGTCAAGAAGCCGTACTAGCAGGTGCCTTACATGCTATGGACTTGACAAAAGACAAAATGATAACCGCGTATCGTAATCACGTACAACCAATTGGTATGGGCGTAGATCCTAAACGTGTTATGGCAGAATTATATGGTAAAGGAACAGGAACGTCTCAAGGACTAGGAGGTTCTATGCACATATTTTCTAAAGAACACCGTTTTTACGGAGGTCACGGTATTGTAGGTGGACAAATTCCTTTAGGTGCTGGTATCGCTTTTGGTGATAAATATCACGGTAGCGATGCGGTAACACTTTGTTGTTTTGGTGATGGTGCTGCTCGTCAAGGGTCACTTCACGAAACATTCAACTTAGCTATGTTATGGAATTTACCTGTAGTTTTTGTTTGTGAAAACAATGGATACGCTATGGGAACTTCTGTTAAGCGTACTGCAAACCACGAAGAACTTTGGAAACTAGGTTTAGGTTACGAAATGCCAAGTGGACCAGTAGACGGGATGAACCCTGTTAAAGTTGCTGAAGCTTTCGACGAAGCTATTCAAAGAGCTCGTAAAGGAGGTGGACCAACATTCTTAGAGTTAAAAACGTATCGTTATAGAGGACACTCAATGAGTGATGCTCAACATTACCGTACAAAAGCTGAAGTAGAAGAGTATAAGAAAATTGACCCAATTACTCAGGTTAAGGATATTATTCTTGATAAAAAATATGCTTCAGAAGCAGATCTTAAAGCAATAGATAAGCGAGTGAAACAGCGAGTTAGCGAATGCGAAAAATTTGCTGAAGAATCTCCATTCCCAGAATTAAACGTTATGTACGACGTTGTTTACGAACAAGAAGATTATCCATTTTTAAAAAATAACATATAGCTATGGCTGAAATTATTAATATGCCACGCCTAAGCGATACCATGGAAGAAGGTACCGTTGCAACGTGGTTGAAAAAAGTTGGAGACAAAGTATCGGAAGGTGACATTTTAGCCGAAATCGAAACAGATAAAGCTACGATGGAGTTTGAATCCTTTCATGAAGGAACTTTACTTTATATTGGAGTTCAAGAAGGAGAAACAACCAAAGTAGACGAATTACTTGCCATTATTGGTGAAGAAGGCGAAGATATTTCTGGAATTGTTAGTGGAGGATCGGCACCAGCTGCTACTGAAACTAAAACAGAAGAAGCTCCGGCTCCTGAAGCAGAGGCTGAGGCTCCTGCTGCACCAGCTGCAAGTGCAGAACTTCCTGAAGGTGTTGTGGTGGTTACCATGCCACGTTTAAGTGACACTATGGAAGAAGGTACTGTTGCTACATGGCTTAAAAAAGAAGGCGATACTGTAGAAGAAGGTGATATCCTTGCGGAAATCGAAACTGATAAAGCGACTATGGAATTTGAATCTTTTAATTCAGGTACATTATTGTATGTTGGATTAAAAGAAGGAGAAACTGCAAAAGTAGATTCATTATTAGCTATTATTGGTCCTGCAGGAACAGATGTATCTGCTGTGGCTAGTAATTTTGGTACGGCTGCTCCGGCACCTGCTGCTAAAACTGAAGCACCTAAAGCCGAAGCTCCAAAAGCAGAAGCTCCTAAGGCTGCAGCTAAACAAGAAGCTCCAAAAGCTGCTGCGCCAACTGCAGCGCCTAAGGTTACTAAAGATGGCGGACGTTTATTTGTATCTCCTTTAGCTAAGAAAATTGCAGACGAGAAAGGAATAAATATTGCCGACGTTAAAGGAACAGGAGAAAGCGGACGTATCATTAAGCGTGACGTAGAAAACTTTGTGCCACCTGTAGCTGCTCCTGCCGCTGCATCTGCTGCCGGTTTTGCTGCTTCTGAAGAGAGTTTTGAAGAATTACCAAACTCTAACATGCGTAAAGCAATTGCTAAAAACTTAGCGAAATCTAAATTTACTGCACCTCACTATTACTTAAATGTTGAGTTCGATATGGATAACGCTATTGCGTTCCGTAAAGAAGTAAATGCAGTTCCAGATACTAAAATTTCATTTAACGATATCGTGGTTAAAGCTTGTGCTATGGCATTAAAGCAACACCCACAAGTGAACTCGCAATGGTTCGATGATAAAATGAGATTAAATCATCATGTACATATCGGTGTTGCCGTAGCTGTAGAAGATGGTCTTGTTGTACCTGTAGTGAAATTTGCAGACGAACAAAAGTTAACTCAAATTGGTGCTGCTGTAAAAGAATTTGCAGTTAAAGCTAAAACTAAGAAGTTATCGCTTGCAGAAATGGAAGGAAGTACCTTTACTATTTCTAACTTAGGTATGTTTGGTATAGATAGTTTTACTTCTATTATTAACCAACCTAATTCAGCAATTCTTTCTGTTGGAGCAATTGTACAAAAACCAGTTGTTAAAGACGGAGCTATTGTTGTAGGAAATACTATGAAACTTTGTTTAGCTGCCGACCACAGAACGGTTGATGGTGCAACAGGAGCTCAATTCCTTCAAACATTAAAAGGATTTATTGAAAATCCAATTTCGATGTTGTTATAATCGAAGTGTATATATATTATAAAAAAAGCCATCCTCGAGATGGCTTTTTTTGTTAATATAACATTCTCAAAACAGATAAAGTCTTATTAAAAACTATGTCAATTCATTATGGGCAATTATATTTGTTTTTTAAATCTTAAATGAAAATTTACACGCATGAAAAACGTTATTATAACAGGGACAAGCCGTGGTATTGGTTTTGAATTAGTAAAGTGTTTTGCTAAAGCAGGACATCAGGTATTAGCATTATCTCGAAATGATATACCTGTTAGCGATTTAAACCTTAAAAATGTCACGACCTTTAAATTCAATTTAGAAGAGGATAACGATTTTATTCGTGTTCAAGATTTTGTGAAAAGCAATTGGAAACAGGTGGATATTTTAATTCACAATGCAGGGATTTTAATTAATAAACCGTTTTCAGAATTATCCAAATCCGATTTTCAAACGGTGTATAATACTAATGTCTTTGGTGTTGCCGAACTCACAAGAATTCTATTGCCGTTTATGGTAAAAGGGAGTCATATGGTTACTATAAGTTCTATGGGGGGTATTCAAGGCAGTATGAAATTTCCGGGATTGGCAGCCTATAGTTCAAGCAAAGGAGCCGTAATTACCTTGTCAGAATTACTTGCCGAGGAATATAAAGACTCGGGAATGGCGTTTAATGTGTTGGCTTTAGGAGCAGTGCAAACCGAAATGCTAGAAGAAGCTTTTCCTGGCTATCAAGCTCCAACAACAGCAGAAGCTATGGCCGATTATATTTTTAATTTTTCATTAACAAGCAATGCGTATTACAATGGGAAAGTGTTGCAAGTATCATCAACAACCCCTTAAATTATGAGTAAATATAAATGTGTCATTTTCGATTGCGATGGAGTACTTGTAGATAGTGAAGCCTTAAGCAATGGTATTTTAGCTAATTTAGCCAATCAGTATGGGGCTAATTTAGATATAGATACCGCTATTAAAATTTTTAAAGGTTGTTCTATGACCATGTGTATCGAAAAGATTAAAACCTTGGTTACCTCTCCAATTCCAGATGATTTTGAAGCGACCTATAGAAAATTAAGTGTAGAAGCCTTTAAAAAACAAATTAAACCTATAGAAGGAATCGCTGAGGTTTTAGACGAATTAGAGTTGCCCTTTTGTGTAGCATCTAGCGGACCAGAAGATAAAATGCGGTTAAATTTAAAATTAACAGGGTTGTTAGAACATTTTGAAGGTCGTTTGTTTAGTTGTTTCACTATTGGCAAATGGAAACCCGATCCTGCTGTGTTTTTATGGGCAGCAGAAACTATGGGCTTTAAACCCGAAGAATGCCTTGTTGTAGAAGATAGTTATTCTGGCGTTTCGGGAGCTTTAGCTGGTGGATTTGATGTGTTTGGGTATACGGCTCACGATGTTCATAATCAATTAAAAGGATATCCAACCTTGGAATTTGATAATATGAATCAATTAATTTCATTAATTAATCAAGCAAAATAATAAATTGCTTCTCGTTTTTATACCGTAAAATTGTATTAATTTTACTCGAAATTTTCTTCCATCATGCAACAAACAACGAATACCATTTTAATGATTCGTCCGGTAAATTTTAGGATGAACGAACAAACGGCTGTTAATAATTACTATCAAAAAGCAATGAAGGGTGTTTTGCCAGATACCGTGAATGCAAAAGCACAACAGGAATTTGATGCTTATGTGGAAAAATTAAGAGCTATAGGAGTACAAATTATTGTTGTTAACGATTCTGAAGAGACTGATACACCAGATTCTATTTTTCCAAATAACTGGATTTCTTTTCATGAAAATGGAACGGTGGGCTTATATCCTATGTTTGCCGAAAATCGTCGTTTAGAGCGCCGTGAAGATATTTTAGATGTGTTAGAGGATAACGGGTTTATTATTCAAGATGTGCTGGATTATACTAGTGCAGAAGACGAAGGTGTCTTTTTAGAAGGAACTGGAAGCTTGCTGTTAGATCGTGCGAATGGGAAAGCTTATTGTGCCTTATCTCCGAGAGCAGATGAAGATTTATTTATAGAGTTTTGTGAAGATTTTGATTATTTCCCTGTAGTATTTACCGCTTATCAAACCATAAATAATCAAAGAAAACCTATCTATCATACCAACGTAATGATGTGTTTGGCAGAGACCTTTGCTGTGATTTGTTTGGAATGCATAGACGATAAGAAGGAACGCAAGCAGGTGGTTGAGCATTTAAAAATGAGTGGAAAAGAAGTAATAGCGATTACAGAATCTCAAGTGCAGCATTTTGCTGGTAATATGCTTCAGGTAAAAGGTGCAAATGATGAATTGTTTTTAATTATGAGTACGTCTGCATTCGAATCTTTAAACCAAAATCAAATTAATGCTATAACTAAGCATTGTAAAATAGTGCATAGTTCTTTAGATACTATTGAAGCTTGCGGCGGCGGAAGTGCACGTTGTATGATGGCCGAGGTATTTTTACCACAGCAATAATTAGGTTAAAACAGGAGTAGCTTGTTTCGCTTTAGGGAGTTCTACATAAAATGTGCTACCGGAGTTCATTATGCTTTCAACCCAGATTTTTCCATTATTAAGTTCTACTAATTCTTTGCAAATAGAAAGGCCTAGACCTGTACCTTTTTCATTCTTGGTTCCCACTGTGGTAAAAGAATTACACTTAAATAATTTTTGAATATTTTCTTTAGAAATACCAACACCTGTATCTTGAATACTTATGATTGTTTTGCCGTTACTAACATGATTGGCAATAGTAATACGGTCTCCAGATTTACTAAATTTTACGGCATTTGTAAGTAGATTTTGAATAATAATTTCAATCATACTATAATCTGCATAAACAAAATCGCGCAGAGTATTATCTACGAGTTCTATATTTTTGTCTATAAGTTTATGCTCTATGAGTTTTAATTTATCATGAAAAACTTCACGAATATCAAACATGGTTGCGCTAGGTTCTAAAGACTCCATTTGCGATTTAGACCAGTTTAGTAAGTTGAACAACAATAAAGATGCATTATTAGCATTTTCGCTTAATTCAGGAATGAGTCGGTCGAACTCTTGTCGTGTTAGCGAGCCATCTTTAAGTAAATCGATAAACCCATTTATAGAGGTTAGAGAATCTTTTAAATCGTGAGATACTATAGAAAACAGTTTATCTTTTACATTATTTATGTTTTCTAAATGTGCAGACTGTTCCAGAATGGCTTCGTTTTGAAGTTCAATTTTCTTAGTTTTTGCTTCAAGGTCTAGCGTGTATTTATTACGTCTGTCACGGTTTCTATAGATAAGCACGAGGAAGGTAGAAACAATAACGAAAGCGGCTAAAAGCGCGTAAGTAATAAGCTGAAGTTTATCGAAATCTTTTTTATTTGTGCCAAAGGTTACCAGATCTGTTTGAGGCGTATTAGGCAGTGGTATGGCTTGAGCTTCTTGGAAATGGTCTAAGTTTAGCATTTTATTTTGCTTAGCAGCAGCTTCGGTAATTTTAGCTTGTTCTAAACTGTCTTTTAAATTGTAATATTTGTTTTGCCACATAAAGGCCCTTTGGTAATCCTGCTGTATAGAATCGACAGTTTTTAAAAGCCAATAATTTTTAAGTTCTTCAGTTTTGTTCGGGTTACTAAGTAATAAGGCATGAGCTTCTATTAATTGTCTCTCTGCTAAATGTGTTTTGTTTTGTTTGTAGTTTAATTCGCCAGTGGTGTTTAAAGCTTCAATTAAACTGGGGATATGTTTTGTTTTCCGCGATAAGAGTAAGCTTTTAGAGAGATAGGCTTGTGCTTTGTCAAAATCTCTAAATTGTAAATATTCATGACCAATTTTAGGAAGAATATCGGTTAATATAGAATCGTTTTCAGGATTAAGGAATAAAATACGTTCGTAATAATCAATCGATTTTCGATGTTCTTTTTCAATAGAATATAGGCCAGCTAAATTTTTATTAATCTCTATAATTTGGTCTTTATTTCCAAATTGTTCTTCAATCTTTAAACGTTTCAGATTAAATTCTATCGCTTGTTCGTATTTTTCATTTTTAAAATAAGCACTAGCTAAACCTTTATAAGCATTTTTAAGTTCTTTGTTTAGATTTCTTTTTTCTAACTCTTGTATAGCCGATAGAGTGTGATTTAATCCCTGTTCATAATAGCCACGAGAAATTTCGATTAAACCAATTTGATTATTGATACGTGCAATAGCTAAGGTATCTTGAAGTGTTTTAAAGAGATTTTTTGCTTCATAAAAATGATTAATTGCATTTAAGTAATCTTCTTTTTGAGTGTAGAGTAAAGCTTTTAAATATGCTATTTTACTTAGTCCAGGGGTATAATTAAGTTTAGTTGCTAATTTTTCGGACTCATAAATATATTTTAAGGCTAAATTATATTCATTTTCATCATATAATTCCTGAACTAACTTAATAGATGTCGAAATTTTAGAGGTATCTGTTTTCTGAAAAGCTAACTGCACAGTTAAACTATCTATCGCTTTGGTTTGGGCAAAACCAACAGATAGGTATAAAAGAATAATTGTAGAAATTATCTTTTTCATATAGGTGCAATGGTATCATACTATATGGTTCTGTGCTAAAAAATTAGCCCATATAATAAGAATCCGTAGTTAAGTTTAGTTAGTTAAATCTTCTCCCTCACAAAGAAGACAATTAATTATAATAGCATTACATAACCAAAGTTATAAAATGTGGTTTATAAATCTAATTTAAGCGGTTTAATACCAATTTATTAGTTAAAATGTTAAAGCTATTGTGGTGTAAATTTTAAATTATCGATAAATAACCAATATCATAGAAAAACGACAAATGCTGCTCATTCTGCATCTGCACCGTTTTTTTTATTTTTTAAACGTTGTATGTAATGGTTTTAAGTAGTTGTAGCCATAATTTTTTAAGGTAGTATAAGCTTCAGTTATTAATAAAGTATCGCAGGCTAAACCTTCCTATTAAAAGGATAAAAATAGTATCTTTGCGCTCTTAATAAAATCAATTGTAATGAGTATTCAAGAGTCTTTATCACAACATGTCAAACAAGCGGTTAAAACCCTATATAATGCCGAATTAGAATCAGTAGAATTTCAATCGACTCGTAAAGAGTTTGAAGGTGATATTACGGTAGTTGTTTTTCCAATGTTACGCGTTGTAAAAGGAAATCCGGTTCAAATTGGGGAAGGTATTGGAGCCTATTTACTAAAAGAGGTCGACGATGTTACTGGCTATAATGTTGTTAAAGGGTTTCTTAATATTGTAATTTCAGATAGTTATTACCAAAACTGGTTTAACAGTATTAAGGCTGAAGAGACTTACGGGTATGTCTCGCCAAAGGAAGGCGATAAGGCAATTATGGTTGAATATTCTTCGCCAAACACCAATAAACCCTTGCATCTTGGGCATATTAGAAATAATTTATTAGGCTATAGTGTTTCCGAAATTTTAAAAGCTTCAGGGAAACACGTATATAAAACACAGATTATTAACGATCGCGGGATTCATATTTGTAAAAGTATGTTGGCCTGGAAACGTTTCGGGAATGGAGAAACTCCTGAAAGCACAGGATTAAAAGGCGATAAATTGGTTGGGAATTATTACGTAAAATTCGATCAAGAATATAAAAAGGAAATAGAAGCCTTAAAAGCAGATGGATTATCGGAAGAGGAGGCTAAAAAACAAGCTCCAATACTTCTAGAGGCTCAAGACATGCTTTTAAAGTGGGAAGCAGGAGATGAAGATGTCGTTGCGTTATGGAAAACCATGAACCAATGGGTTTATGATGGTTTCGATGTAACGTATAAAAATCTAGGAGTAGATTTCGACTGTTATTATTACGAAAGCGATACCTATTTATTAGGAAAAGAATTTGTTGCTGAAGGATTAAAATCTGGGGTATTTATTCAGAAAGAAGATGGTTCTGTTTGGTGCGATTTAACCGAAGAAGGTTTAGATGAAAAAATCGTATTACGTGCCGATGGTACAGCGGTTTATATGACGCAAGACATAGGAACCGCAATTCAGCGTATAAAAGATTATCCAGATGTTGGTGGTTTAGTGTATACGGTAGGTAACGAACAAGATTATCACTTTAAAGTATTATTTTTAATTCTTCAGAAACTTGGTTTTGACTGGGCCAAAAACTTATTCCATTTAAGTTATGGTATGGTCGATTTACCTAGCGGAAAAATGAAGAGTAGAGAAGGAACAGTTGTAGATGCCGATGATTTAGTTTCGGAAATGGCTGAAACGGCTGGTGAAATTTCGGAAGAATTAGGAAAATTAGACGGCTATTCTCAAGACGAAAAAGAAGTGTTATTTAATACAATTGGTCTAGGGGCTTTAAAATATTATATCTTAAAAGTAGATCCTAAAAAACGTATTTTATTCGATCCTAAAGAATCTATAGATTTTCAAGGAAATACAGGCCCATTTATTCAATATACCTACGCTAGAATTCAGTCTATAATTAGAAAAGCAGATTTTGATTTTTCGGGTGATACTCCAAAAATTGAATTACACGAAAAAGAAAAATCACTATTAAAACAATTACAATTATTTCCTGAGACGATTCAGTTGGCGGCCGCACAATTTAGTCCGGCATTAATAGCAAACTATACTTACGATTTAGTAAAGGAGTTTAATTCGTTCTATCAAAATGTATCCATATTAGGAGCGGACGATATGAATGAAAAAATATTTAGAGTACAATTGTCGCAAGCCGTGGCAAATACTATTAAAAATGCATTTCGTTTATTAGGAATTAATGCTCCAGAGCGTATGTAATGTTAAAACACAATATTTATAAAACTAAAAAGCCTTCAGTATATAGAGTTACTGAAGGCTTTTTTATGTTGTAATTTTAGCTGTAGATTAGTCTAACTCCCAACCGAAAGTAGTTTGGAAAACATAATCTGTTCGTGCGGCACCTTCTGCAGGTTGACTATCGAAGTTATGTGTTAAACCAAGCTGAATAAAGAAGTCTAACGGTAAATCGTATTTAACATTGATGTTTAAATCGGTTCTTACACGATCTTTTTGTGTTAAACTTGGGTAGACAACAAATTTAGAATATAGGCTAATATCGTCGTAATCGAACATGTTAAGTTCTAAAGATAAAAAGGCCTCTAAACTGTTTTGGGTACTTAAAGTAGGATCTATATAATTTTCATTAGTCCAAGCTAAACCAGTACCAGTAGCAAAATAAACACGATTGCTATGAACAAAATATTTACCAATACCCCCTTGGGTTGAAGTTCTTAATTTTAATAACTGTTCATCGTTAGAAAGGAAATCTATGTTTACTAAAGAGAACCAATCCCGTTTTAAAAAGTACTTTCCACCAATACTTGCATCTGTTCGATGGGTTTCATCAACATCGTCTTGATTACTTCTTACCGAGTTATAACTCGCTGTGGCACCCCATTTGTCGGCTGTATAAGCAAGGTTACTTAAAATAGAAAACTGCGTTAAGTTATTGGTTTTAGCAAAATTGAAACCAATAGATAAACTCGCATCTAAACGAGATAAAAAACCTTGTTCTATGGCTTTAATGTATACCACGTCGTTAATAGGAACGTTAATGGTTTCACCATGATGTGCTAAAGAAACATTGGTAGAATCTCCTGGTTTAGTTTGAAGCGTACTGTTAATTCGGCGACCATCAGAAAGTGTCATTAAATACATTTGCTGACTGTGAACAATTACGACATCCTTCCAAGAAATTTTAAAGTCGCTATCACTATAATCTGTTTCAAAAGTTAATACACCCTTATTCATTTCTTTTATGTCCCCAATAATTTTGTCTTTGTTTTTCAAGACTAAAGTATCTTTTTGGGCAAAGGTATTTGTAAAGGAGAACATGGTGAGCGCTAAGAACAGGATAAATGCGCAACAATTGGGTTTCTTAATTTGATTTACCATAAGAAGGTTGTTTAGTTGTTGTTTTTCAAGCGTGATCAAACGAGTTGATTTCTGTATAAAACGCGAAGATAATAAACTTTCTTAAAATATGTTAAATCCCCTTAAAATCCAAGGTAGACAATAAGGGGACGATTTGAGGGTTGAAAAAAAAATTAAAGTTTAATGTACAGCGCTCATATCTACCTTTCCAGCTCCTTTTTTTATAAGAAGTACAAAAGGTACGCATAACAGAAATAGCACCCCTAAATATAAAAAGATATCCATATAAGAAAGTACAATGGCTTGTTTACTAACCGATAAATCTAATATCTGATAGGCTTTGTCTAAAGATTCGTTTACCGAAAATCCTTTCCCCATAAACATATGCTGTAAACCATAAATGCGCTCTTGAACGTTAAATCGGGTCGCATCTATGTTAGGAATTAAATCGACACGATGTTGTTGGCTCCATCTTGAAATCATAGTGGTTATAATGGCAATTCCAAAAGAGCCTCCAAGTTGTCTAGTCATTCCCGTAAAGGCAGCACCATCACCTATATCTTTTCCTATTAAGGTTGAAAGCGATAAAGTTGTAATGGGTACAAAAAGTAAACCTAAACCAACTCCTCTTAATACCAATGGCCAAAAGAAATGTTCTACACCTGTATCTGGCGTCATTTCTAAATACATCCATACGCTATAGAAAAAGAAAATGGCAAACCCTGCCGTAACGAGGTATTTTTGTGGTACACCTTTCTGTATCATTTTACCAATTATAGGCATCATTATCCCTGTTGTTATCGAACTCGGAATAAGTAATAATCCCGCATCGGTGGCTGTAAAGCCAAGAACAGATTGTGTGTAGATAGGAATTATAAAGGTAGAGCCATAAAGACCGAAACCTAAAATAAATGTCATAATGGTTCCTATTCTTAGATTACTATCTCGCAAAACGCGGAGGTTAACAATAGGGTTTTCGTAAACCAGTTCTCTCCAAATAAACAGTATCAATCCAAATAATGAGGTTACACTCAAGGTTACAATTAGTGAGTTTTCAAACCAATCGTCTTGTTGACCATGTTCTAATACAAATTGTAAGGATCCAATAAATGTGGCTAAAAGGACAATACCCCACCAATCGACTTGACTTGCTTTTAGTTTTTCTCCATACTTCGGACTTCTAACATATAAAATGGTTAAAAAGGTGGCGATAATTCCTAAAGGAATATTGATGTAAAAAATATAAGGCCAAGAATAATTATCTACAATGTACCCTCCTAAAGGGGGCCCTAGGGTAGGACCAACAATAACGCCCATACCGTAAATGGCTTGAGCCATACCACGTTTTGCCATTGGATAACTCTCTGTAATAATAGTTTGAGCGGTTACCAATAGCGCACCTCCACCTAGACCTTGAATAAATCTAAAAGCAACGAGTTCCCAAATATTGGTAGCGTTACCACATAAAAAGGAAGCGGTGGTGAAAATTACGATAGAGGTAGCGAAATAATTTCGTCTTCCAAATTGTTTAGACAGCCAGCTCGTCATAGGAATAACAATAACGTTTGCTATAGCATAGGCCGTAATTACCCAAGCCACATCGGTTAGTGTCGCTCCTAAACTCCCTTTCATATCGTTAAGGGCTACGTTTACAATAGTAGTGTCTACAATTTCTAAAAGCGCACATAACACTGCTGTTATGGTAATAATTACGCGTCTAAAGCCGTATTCAACTAAACTGTTTTCGTCTTCTTTATTTTGCATAATTTACTTTAAATGCACGTCGATAGTTACATTCATTCCTGAACGTAATTTTTTAAATTGTTCGGCATTGTTATTCTCAGTGAAATCAATTTTTACAGGTAAACGCTGAATGGTTTTAACAAAGTTTCCTGTGGCGTTATCTGGTGGTAGTAAGGAAAACCTAGAACCAGTTGCAGGTGAAAAATTTGTTACTGTACCTTCAAATTCATGGTCGGGATAAGCATCTACACTAATACTTACTTTTTGGCCGATATTCATTTTAGCCAATTGCGTTTCTTTAAAGTTAGCAATCACCCATTTATCGTTGGTATTTACTAAATAGAATAACGATTGTCCTGGTTGCACAAATTGTCCGGCTTGTATTCTAACACTCGATAATTGCCCGTCTATAGGAGCGGTTATAAAAGTGTAACTTAAATTTTGAAGTGCTGCATCTACACGTGCCTGCGCTAATTTTATTTGAGCCTCGGCCACTGTAACTTGTTTTTTAGAAATGGTGGTTTGGTGTGCAGCAGCGTTACTCTGACTATTACTAGCTTTTTGTTGATTTTGTAAAAGTTCTAATTGTTTTTCGGCTTCTTGTTTCCCAGCCAGAGCTTGTTCGTACTGTTGTGCCGTAATGGAGTGATTTTCATATAAATTCTCGTAACGTGTAAAATCGTTTTGAGCACGCCATAGTTTAATTTTTGCAGCTTCAATAGTAATTCCAGCAGAATTTGCCTGCGCATTGGCGGCATTAGAATTTGCAGTATACGAACCAATACTTGCTTCAGAAACGGCTAATCCACTTTCGGCAGCAGCTAAATTTGCTTGGGCCTGACTCAATTGAATCATATAATCGCGGTTATCTATAATTAAAAGGGTATCTCCTTTTTTCACCATAGCATTGTCCGATACCAAAACACGTTCTATATACCCGCCTACATGCGGAATTATAGGCGTCATATTGGCTTCTATTTGTGCATCGTCTGTTTCTTCATGACTTAGGGAATGCATGAATTTATATCCACCGTAAACAATTCCGATAAGAAGTATAAAAGAAATTATGATTACGAATTTTTTATTGGTCTTTTGTTTTTGTTCCTGTTCCATTTTATGTGTCCTTACTAGTTGTTTATTAATGATGTTAATTGACCTTGAGCGGTTAATAGTTCGTAATATTTTTGAGAGATGTCTGCTTTAGCAAAAGCCAGATTTATTTTAGCTTGAAGTTGTTCTAAATCGGCTTCAAGGGTATCGTTAGTATCGGCTAAGCCATTATCAAATTTATCTTTTACAATACGGTAATTTTCTATAGCTTGTTCTTCAGACTTGGCATAAAGCGCTAATTTTTTATATGCTAATTGATATTCCTGACTAGCATTTTCAATTTCAATCTTAATATCATCTGTGGCTTTATCAATCGTATATTTTAATTCATCGGCTTTGCTTTTAGCGACTTCAACTTCACTTTTGTTTTTAAAAATATCCGATAGGTTATAAGTCACTCCAACCCCAATATTCATGGCGTTTGTTAGCGTGAATGCATTCGGAATATCTACAGCCATATACCCACCAACAAGACCTATAGACGGATAGTAATTTCCTTTTGCAATTTTGATTTGATTTTCGGTAGCAAGCTCTTGGTATTTTAGAGCTTCTAAATCGCTACGGTAAATCGAGTCGGTTTCTACAGAGGTTGGCGCCATACCGAAATTATCGGATATGGTTTCTACAATGGTTTGCTCTGGTAGTTTAAGTAGAGTAACTAAGCGGTAGTTTAAAATGTTTTTGGTTTTCTTAGCATTTTCTAAAGAAATGGAAACTTGCGATTCTTGAAGCTGAGCTTTTAATAAATCGTTTCGAGCCAAAATACCGTTTTCTTCCATGTTTGTAAAGTCGGTAACACGTTGTTTGGCACTAATTAAATTGTCTTCGAATAGGTGTATAGATTGTTCCGCTTTATATAAATTGATATATAAATTTATGGTTTGTAGCGCTAGTTTTTCGTTATTGTTTTTCGCTTTATAGGTGCTCGCAGTATGTAAGTTTTTACTAGCTTCTATGGTGTTTTTAATTTTAAAACCAGAAAAAATAGGCATAGAAATATCTAAATTTCCCATCATTAATTGGTTCACGTTTGGTATGCTTACACCTTCGGTGGCTTCAATTTCCGTACTGGGATCCATATTAATTTCCGAAGCAAAATCTATTCGTGTTAAATGTCTGTATTGTCCGCCAACTGTAAAATCTGGATATTGTAAGGCTTTGGCAACTTGCACTTCATGTTCTGAAGTTGTTACCTGACTATTAATAATTTTGGCACCATCGCTATTTTCTAGAGCTAAATGTACCGCTTCTGGTATAGAGAGTAGCTGCGTTTCTTGAGCTAAACAGAATTGAAGGCTGAATAAGCAGAGAGCAGAAAGTATTAAAAATCTACTTTTCATAAGTTAATAATGCTTTTATAGTTTGTATAATATGTGTTGTTAATTCGTTATGAACGTAATCCTCAATCTCGGCTTCGGTGTTAAGATTTAGTAGGGTTTTATAAAATTGATTATTAGAATAAAAATGAATATAAGTACCTAAAATGGTAGGGATAATCATTTGAATATTAATCTCTTTATTAAAAACACCTGCTTCTTGTCCGGATTTTACAAAGTTTGAAATGATGTTGAAATTTTGAGTTTTGTAGTTTTCATAACTGTCAAAATTTATTTTTCTAAAGGGGTTAGAATACTCGGCACTAACAATTTTATGAATCCTACGATTTTTGTGAATACGTTTTATAAGTAAGGTTATAAAGGCTTCGATTTTATTTGTATAAGATTCGTCGCCTATAATTATAGATTCTAATTCTACTCCAAAATCTGAAATACGATAGACTAAAAGTGCATCTAATAGTTTTTCTTTTGAGCCAAAATAATACGAAATCATAGCGATATTGATGCCAGCTTCCTTAGCGATTTGCCTGACTGATGTTCCGTCGAAACCATTTTCGGCAAATAATTTTTCTGCCGCTGTTAATATTTGAATCTGTTTATCGTTTAATTCCATGTACCCCTTTTCTTTTAAAATCGGGGACAAATTTAAACACTTGTTTAAATTAAACGTTTGTTTAAATGTTAAATTTTATGATAATTTATGAGTTTGAAGATTAAGAAGATGTAGTTTTACTGTGTATTGTTTGAAATACAGTTGATTAAGTATAGGCTTTGTGATTAGCTTTTAATCGAAATTTTGCGATATCGAGCGCAGTCGAGATAGTGCATATAGGTGCTCAAGCTGACTATTATCCTTATTAGGTTAGAAGGTGGGTGTAAAATAATCTTTGTAATTCTTAAGCATAAAAAAGAGGATGACTAAAAAGCATTCAAAATCGTTATTCTGAATTCAATTCAGGTTAACGACAATCTAACTTTGTAGTGATCCTCTTTGTATCTGGTTTAAGAAATGGAATCTACTTTTTACGTAATTCAAAAATATCTTTACGTCTGTCTTTTAAGTTTTTTACGCTACCAAATTGGTTGAGGTTTCTCAATAAATCGATATCCACATCGGCAATTAAAATCATTTCGGTATTGGGTGTGGCTTCTGCTTTTATTCCATTTGCAGGAAACGCAAAATCGCACGGTGTAAATACCATAGATTGCGCAAATTGAATATCCATGTTATGTACTTTTGGTAAATTCCCGACACTTCCGGCTATGGCTACATAACATTCGTTTTCTATAGCACGCGCTTGGGCACAATGGCGCACTCGAGAATATCCGTTTTGCGTATCGGTTAAAAAAGGAACAAATAAAATGTCCATACCTTCATCTGCTAACAAACGGCTTAACTCTGGGAATTCAGAATCATAACAAATTAGTATTCCAATTTTACCACAGTCGGTATCGAAAGCTTCTAGTTTGTATCCGCCTTCCATACCCCAAACTTTAGCTTCATCGGGGGTTACGTGTAATTTTTCGTAACGTTCTGTTGTGCCATCACGTCGGCATAGATACCCTACGTTATACAAGCGGTTATCTGCCGCAATTTCGGGCATACTTCCCGTAATAATATTAATGTTATAGGAGATTGCCAATTTAGAAAAGCGCTGTACAATTTCCGAGGTGTATTCTGCCAATTTACGAATGGCGTCTGGCTCAGACAAATGGTTGTCTTTGGCCATTAATGGGGCATTAAAAAACTCTGGGAACAGGGCGAAATCGCTACGGTAACCCGACACAGCGTCTATAAAATATTCTGCCTGTTGCATCACATCGTCCAGATCTATATAAGGGCGCATTTGCCATTGGATCAATCCTAAACGGACTATCTTTTTTGTAGTAGCTGCTTTTTCAACCTTTTTTTCGTAATAAATATTATCCCACTCTAAAAGCACGGCATAATCTTCAGAATTGCTATCACCTTCTAAATAGTTTTTTAAAATTCGGGTAGGGTGGAAGTCGTTAGAAATTTGAAAGTTTAATACTGGATCGTGAATTTCCTTACGCTTCACCTTCTCTATATACTGTTTTGGTGTTAACTCGCTAGAGTATTTATGGTAATTAGGTATACGTCCGCCAAAGGCCAAACCTCTTAAGTTAAGACGTTCGCATAATTCTTTTCGGTAATCGTAAAGGCGTCTACCTAAGCGTAAGCCTCTAAATTCAGGTTTTATAAACACATCGACACCATAAATAACATCGCCATTTTTATCGTGGGTGTTAAACGTGTAATTTCCAGTAATATCTTTATAAGTATGTGCGTGGTCGAACCTATTATAATTCACAATAATAGATAGAGCACAACCGGCAATCTGATTGTTTATTTTAATAACAACTTGTCCTTCTGGAAAGTGTTTTATAAGGGTTTCTATTTGGTGCTCGCGCCAATAAGAGTCTGGCATACTTGCATACGACTCAATCATAGCGGCCTTTAGCTCTTGGTAATCATCTAGACTTAAATAGGCCAATTCAATATTTTCAATATCTTCCATGGGTATGCTATACTTTAAATTTTTATGTGCGAAATGTACAAATTAATTAGTCAGCTTTTAAAAAATTAATCGGGCTATTTTAACTGCCTTAAACCTTCGTAAATGATGATGCTCACGGCGTTAGAGAGGTTTAGACTGCGTACATGCTCGCTGAATAATGGGATTTTAAACAAATCGTTTTTACGCTGGTTTATGAGTGTCTTTGGAAGACCAACCGATTCTTTTCCGAAGACTAAAAATAAATCATCCTCATAGTTGATTTCCCAATGAGATTTCTCGCCGTGACTCGATAAAAAGGCCATTTTTTTGTCGGCATTTATACTGAAAAATTCCTCGGCAGATTCATAATAGGTTACATTAAGATGTTGCCAGTAATCGAGTCCAGCACGTTTTAAACGTTTATCGTCGATTTCGAAACCAAAAGGCTTTACTAAATGAAGATTAGAACCTGAGGCTAAACTTAATCGACCAATATTTCCGGTGTTATTCGGGATTTCAGGTTCAATAAGGACAATATTTAATGGCATATTTTAAGGGGTTGAAAAACAAGAAAAAGACTTTTCAAATCTTGAAAAGCCTTTTTAGATTTTAATTATTTTTTGTTTTGCTGTTTTTTAATCGTTTTGCTATCTATGTCGAATGTATTGGTTTCCTGATTGGTATTTGCCGTAGGGTTTGTTGGATTCGACTGTTTTTCTTTCGGTTTAAATTTCTTTTGATCTTTAATAATTCCCATAATTTTCATTTTTATTGATTCAACTATAAGATAAAAAAAGTAGGGTTTTAGGGTGTCAAAATCATCTTAAATCCTTGTTAACAAACGTTAAGCATTCGATTACGATCTAATTTTTGATGTAAATCCGTCTATATTCGAAATGCCATTTTCGGTAATATATTTTATAAAAGCACTTCCTATAATCGCACCTTTAGTGTACGAGGTTGCCTGATTAAAAGTTTCAGAATCACTAATTCCGAACCCAATAATTTGTGGGTTTTTCAATTTCATTTCGGCAATACGGTTAAAATATTTGGTTTGTTCTTCTCCAAAACCTGATTGGCTACCGGTAACACTAGCACTACTAACCATATAAATAAATCCGTTAGAAATAGAATCTATAAAATTAATACGTTCTACAGATGTTTGTGGCGTAATTAAAAAGACGTTTATAAGCCCGTATTTTTCAAAAGTAGCCTTGTAGTGATCGTTGTATTCGTTTACAGGTAAATCTGGAATAATCAATCCGTCTATTCCAATTTCCTGACATGTTTTGCAGAAATCTTCTACCCCATATTGAAGTATCGGGTTAAAGTATCCCATAATGATTAAAGGAATGGAAACCGTTTTACGGATATCTTTAAGCTGCTCGAACAAAACTTTTGTAGTCATACCATTTTTTAAAGCTTGTGTAGAGCTTGCTTGTATGGTTGGTCCGTCGGCCAAAGGATCGCTAAAAGGTAAGCCAATTTCAATCATGTCGACACCTGCTTTTTCAAGGTCTTCAATTATGCTAACAGTGTCGGTTAAACTTGGGTAACCAGCGGTAAAATATATAGATAAAAGCTTTTTATCTTCTTGGAGTTTTGAGTTTATTCTATTCATGATAATTACAATTTTTTCGTCATCTTGACTTTATATTAGAATCACATTATTTTGTTTTTTTCAATGTTAATGAAACCTAGGTATAATTATTTATTGCCTATTCAATTTACTTCAGAGATTTAATATTTCTTGTTTGATGCTGAAACGAGTTCAGCATGACGTTTTATACTTGTTTTAGTTTGCATTAATCATCCTGAATTTATTTCAGGATCACATTATTCTCATTTTTTATAATTCATAAAAATCTTTATCGGTTTACTAAATTACCAATGCTTTAAGAGTAGGATTGGTCTCTTTAATTAGATTTAATTTCCAAGATCTTTTCCAGTTTTTTAATTGTTTTTCTCTTGCAATAGCTTGGTTTATATCCGTAAATTCTTCAAAATAGACGAGGTCTTTTAAATTATATTTTTTGGTAAATACAGACCCAACATTATTTTGATGTTCATGTATTCGTTTTAATAAATTAGTTGTTACGCCTACGTAAAAAGTCGTTCTGTACGAATTTGTTAGTATGTAAACGAAACTTGTCTTCATTTCAGAATTTTATTTGTCTTGTGGGATGCTGAAACAAGTTCAGCATGACGTCCTATTCTTATTTTGGTTCACAATCGTCATCCTGCTTATTTCAGGATTACATTATTTTGTTTCTTCAATGTTAAAGAAATCTAGGTATAATTTTTTATTGTTTATTCAATTTACTTCAGAGTTTTAATATGTCTTGTGGGATGCTGAAACGAGTTCAGCATGACGTCCTATTCTTATTTTGGTTCACAATCGTCATCCTGAATTTATTTCAGGATCACATTATTTTGTTTCTTCAATGTTAATGAAACCTAGGTATAATTATTTATTGTCTATTCAATTTATTTCAGAATTTTAATTTTCTTGTGTGCTGCTGAAACAAGTTCAGCATGACGGCAGCTTTAAAAAAAAATCATTATAAATTAAAATATTTAATATAGGTATCTAAATCTTTATCACCACGACCAGATAAACTAACAACAACAACCTCTTCTGGATTGAATTTTCGTTTATTAAATACCGCCAATGCATGAGAACTTTCTATAGCAGGGATAATACCTTCTTGTTTACATAATTCAACTCCGGCCTTCATAGCTTCATCATCGGTTACCGAAATAAATTCAGCACGACCGGTTGCGAATAAATTAGCATGCATTGGGCCTACTCCAGGGTAATCTAAACCTGCAGAAATAGAATACGGCTCTGTAATTTGCCCGTCGGGAGTTTGCATCAATAAGGTTTTGCTACCATGAATGATTCCTTCTTTCCCTAAAGCCGAAGTCGCAGCACTTTCTCCAGAATCGACACCTAATCCAGCGGCTTCTACAGCAATTAAATTGACATCTGTCTCATCTAAATAATGATAAAAAGCACCAGCAGCATTACTTCCACCTCCCACACAAGCAATCACATGGTCGGGTTTAGTGCGGCCTTCTTTTTCTTCTAATTGCCATTGCATTTCTTCGGAAACTACGGCTTGAAAACGAGCTACCATATCTGGATACGGATGCGGACCAACTACACTTCCAATAATGTAATGGGTGTTTACCGGGTTATTAATCCAATCGCGAATGGCTTCGTTTGTGGCATCTTTTAAGGTTCTACTTCCCGACAGAGCAGGAATAACTGTAGCCCCTAACATTTTCATACGCGCTACATTTGGCGCTTGTCTGGCTATGTCAATTTCACCCATGTATACAATACATTCTAAGCCCATAAGTGCACAAACTGTAGCAGTGGCTACACCGTGTTGACCAGCCCCTGTTTCTGCGATAATTCGTTTTTTGCCTAAACGTTGTGCCATTAAAATCTGCCCAATAGTATTATTGATTTTATGAGCTCCTGTATGATTTAAATCTTCACGTTTTAAGTAAATTTTGGTGTTATATTTTTCACTTAAGCGTTTGGCAAAATAAAGCGGAGAAGGACGCCCAACATAATCTTTTAATAACAAATCGAAAGCTTCCTTAAAAGACGGGTCGTTCATTACTTTAATATAATTCTGGCGTAATTCTTCTACATTTGGATAAAGCATTTCAGGGATATAAGCGCCGCCAAATTCGCCATAATAGCCTTTGTCGTTTATATTATAACTCATAGTGTGTTGTGTTGTATTTTCAGCTAATTGCTGTTTAAATTGTTTTAGTTGATTAAAATCTTTTAACCCGGGCATGGTTTCAAATTTACTGTTTACATCAATAGCATAACAGTGTTTTGAGGCTTCACTTTTAAAGAAATTCGATAAATTTTCTGTTTCCGAAAGTCCGATGCCGCCACTTAAAAAATAAGGTTTGCTTGAGGGGTAATCTTTAAGAATATTCCAATTAAAGGTATATCCATTTCCTCCAGGCAAATGCCCTTTCGTATCGAAAAGGAAAAAGTCGCAAACCGATTCAAAAGGTTTTAGTATTTCAAAATTGAATTCATTTTTAATTGAAAACACTTTTATAATTTCAATCTCTGGAAGATATTTTCGAAGTTCAGAACAATAGTCTACAGACTCATGACCATGTATTTGCACGGCTTGTAAATTGTAAGCAAGCGCCGTGGTTACAACATGGTCTAGGGTTTCATTGACGAAGACGCCTACTTTTTTTATGTCTTTTGAAAGAGGTGGTAATTCCGCAGTTATAAAACGCTCTGATTTTTCATAGAAAATGAATCCCAAATAGTCGGGTTGAAGGCTTGAAATTTCTTCAATATTTTCTCGGAATTTCATGCCGCAAACTTTTAGTTTCATGCTATTGGTTTAAGGTATTTATAAATTTGGTAGCACTAGCACCTGCATTATCGGTTTTCATGAAATTTTCACCAATTAAAAAGCCTTTATATCCAAAAGGTTGTAAGCTTTTGATGGCTTCTACAGTACTTATTCCACTTTCTGAAACCTTAACAAAATCGTTAGGAATAAGTGTGCTTAAATCCCTGCTTATCTCTAAAGAGACATCGAAGGTTTTTAAATTCCTGTTGTTTACACCAAGCATATCTAAACTTGGCATTAAGGATTTTTGAAGTTCTTCTTCGTTATGTACTTCAAGTAGGACATCAATATTTAAACTTTTGGCAAATTCTGAAAACGTCTTGATTTCCTCTCGCGTTAGGATGGCAGCGATTAATAAAATAACATCGGCACCGTAGGCTTTGGCTTCAATAATCTGGTATGTATCAATAATGAATTCTTTGCGGAGTAGAGGCAAGTCGCAACTTGCTCTTGCGGTAAGTAAATCGTCTAAACTTCCGCCAAAATATTTACCATCGGTTAACACAGACATTCCACAAACGCCCGCATCTTGATAGCCTTTGGCAACATCGAACACATTTAAGTTATGGTTGATAACCGATTTTGATGGCGATCTGCGTTTGTGTTCGGCAATAATACCCGAAGTACTTGCTTGTAAAGCTGCTGCTAATGACTTTGTTTCACGAGTAAATAATACCGATTGTTCTAATTGTTTTATTGGAATTAACGATTTTCTTAGCGCTACTTCCTGGCGTTTATCGGCTACAATTTTATCTAAAATATTCATGATGTTATGCGCTTAAATCTACTAAAGTTTTAAATCGTTTTAAGGCTTCTCCAGATTGTAAAGATACTTTGGCTGCGGCAAAACTATCTAAAGTCGATGTGTTTTTTACCGTTTTTATGGCCATGGCCGCATTGGCACAAACGGCATTGTTTTGTGCTTCGGTGCCTTTACCTTCTAATATATTTACGAAAATATTGGCAGCGTCTTTAACTGTATCGCCACCAAAAATATCGGATTGTTTAATTTTTTCAACCCCAAAATCTTGAGGGCTTAGCATGGTTTCAGACTGATTAGAAATGACTTTTGTATCGCTAGTTAATGAAATTTCATCATAACCATCTAAAGCATGTAAAATGGTGAAATTCTTATCGGTATTTTCATATAAATATCCATATAAACGGGCTAATTCTAAATTGAAAACACCTACCAATTGGTTTTTAGGAAATGCAGGATTTACCATAGGCCCTAACATATTAAAGAACGTTTTTACACCTAGTTCTCTTCTTATTGGTGCCACGTTTTTCATTGCAGGATGAAATAATGGTGCGTGTAATACACAAATACCAGCTTGTTCTAAGCAGCGCTCCAAGAAGCCGGCATCGTTAGTGAATTTTATGCCTAAATGTTCCATAACATTACTCGATCCGGAAACCGAAGACACCCCATAGTTACCGTGTTTGGTTACATGTACTCCTGCACCTGCCGTAATAAATGAAGCGAGGGTAGAAATATTAAATGTGTTTTTTCCGTCACCACCAGTACCACATAAATCGATCGTGTTGTAGCCAGAGAAATTTACTGCTAAACACAATTCTAAAAGGGCATCTCTAAATCCTTCTAACTCGTCTGTCGTAATGCTACGCATCATATAAACGGTTAAAAATGAAGCCACTTGACTTTGGTTATAATCGCCTTTCGAGATGTTTACCAACACACGTTTTGCTTCTTCTTTCGAGATGTGTTCGTGGTTTATAAGTCTATTAAGTATTTGTTTCATAATTAACTATTTATCCAGTTTTTTAGCATTTGTTTTCCGTTAGGTGTTAACACCGATTCTGGGTGGTATTGTACCCCACGCACATCGAAAACCTTATGACGAAGCGACATAATTTGTCCGTTTTCATCAAACGAAGTCGCTTCTAAAACATCGGGTAATTGATTTGAAACGACCCAAGAATGGTAACGCCCAACAGGAAAAGTTTTATTGAAACCTTCAAATAATTTTTCATCATCGACAGCCAAAGTTACTTCGGTGGCCACGCCGTGATATACATTTTCTAAATTTTCTATTGTACCGCCAAATACTTCACCTATGGCTTGTTGCCCTAAACAAACTCCTAAAATACTTTTTGTAGGCGCATAAGTTTTAATAATGTCTTTTAATAAACCGGCTTCATCTGGAATTCCAGGACCTGGAGACAATACTATTTTATCGAAAGCATCAACGTCTTCTAACTTTATTTTATCATTTCGTTTTACTGTGACTTGGCATCCTAGATCTTCTAAATAATGCACTAAATTATAAGTAAAACTGTCGTAATTATCTATAACTAATATGTGTTTCATAGTGTGATATTGTATTGTCACTATTATATATTTTTGGCTAATTGTATGGCTTTTGTTAAGGCGCCAAGTTTGTTGTAAACCTCCTGTAATTCGTCTTCAGGTTTGGATTTTGAAACGATTCCTGCCCCCGCTTGCCAATGTAATTTATGGTCTTTACTTAAGAAGGTTCTTATCATAATCGCGTGATTGAAATTCCCACTAAAATCCATAAATCCGATAGCGCCACCGTAAAACTCACGACTTGTTTTTTCGTATTTTTCAATAAGTTGCATGGCTTTATGTTTTGGGGCTCCGCTTAATGTTCCTGCAGGAAAAGTGTCGGCAACTACTTGCATGGTTATGGTGTCTTCGTGCTTTTTACCAATCACTTTACTTACCAAGTGAATAACATGCGAGAAGAATTGGACTTCGCGATAAGTATCTACTGTAACGCCACTTCCGTGACGACTTAAATCGTTTCTAGCTAAATCAACCAGCATCACGTGTTCGGCATTTTCTTTATCGTCTTTGGCTAATTTTTTAGCTAGTTCGGCATCTTGCTCATCATTTCCGGTACGTTTAAAAGTTCCGGCTATGGGGTGAATTTCGGCATTTCCGTTTTTTACTACAAGTTGAGCTTCAGGAGAACTACCAAAAATTTTAAATGTTCCGTAATCGAAATAGAATAGGTACGGTGAAGGATTAATACTTCGTAATGCGCGGTATACATTGAATTCGTCTCCTTTAAACTCTTGCGAGAATTTTTTTGATAAAACCAGCTGAAACACATCGCCACGAGCACAGTGTTGTTTGGCTAAAACCACACTTTTTTTATAGTCTTCATCGGTTAAATTTGAAGATAAATCGGCTTCTGGAGAAAACTGATAGGTTGCAAATTGATTAGATTTTATAAGCTGATGTAGATCGTCTATATTATTTTCGGCATCGTAACAATGTGCAAAAATATAAGCTTCGTTATTAAAGTGGTTTATAGCGATTATATTTTGATATACAGCATAATAAATATCTGGAATATCTAAGGCATCTTTCTTTTTGCTGATTGATATGTCTTCAAAATAACGCACTGCATCGTAACCAATATATCCAAATATACCATTGTTTATAAATTTAAACGCGTCGTTATCATCGGTTTTAAAACGCTTCGTAAAGTTGTGAATTTCTTCGGTAACAAGACCGCGTTCTTCGATTTCTTTTGTAACAATTTCTCCATTAGGAAATTCCTGCGTAATACTTTCGTGTTGTACTTTTATAGATGCAATAGGATTACAACATATATAAGAGAAGGTATTATCGTTAGCATGGTAATCGCTACTCTCTAACAATATACTATTAGGGAATTTGTCTCTAATTTTTAAATATATACTTACCGGCGTAATGGTGTCGGCTAATATTTTTTTGTAATGGGTGGTGAGTTTAAATTGTTTCATTTTTTTTGCAATAAAAAAGGCTTGTCGTGAATGACAAGCCTTGTTATTTTGAGTTTAAAATATACGATAGGTTTAGTTCACGAAGATTGAATTTCGAGCGTTCCACCACCAAGTAAAATTTAAAGTTGAATTCATTTTTTTATTATCTGATTCAAATATAGGAATGTAAATTTAGTTATCAAATTTTTTTTGAAAAAATTACAAAAGAGAATTCCTGTAGGTCAGTAAATTAATACATACACCACAGGAATTTCACTCACTCACACATTGCTATTAATAATAGAATTAGGTCTATTAGAATTTTAAAGTCACATTTAAATCGAAATCATTGTAAATGGCTTTGTCTTTTAAATCGTCGAAGAAACTAGCCGACTTATATTTAATATCGTATTTTGTTCTGTCTATTTTTAAGGCAGCAGTTGCTGTATCTTCGGTTACAACCATTTTAAATGTTACAGGTTTTGTAATATCTTTTATAGTTAAATCGGCATTAATAGTGTAGTCCGTTTCATTTTTTTCGATATCTGTAAAAATTAAAGTTGCTGTTGGATGCTTATCAACTCCAAAAAAATCTTCAGATTTTAAGTGTCCATCTAATTTTCCTTTAGAATCTCCTTTTAAATCTGTGGTATTAATGGTTGTCATATCCATTACAAACGACCCTCCAACTAAGGTTTGTCCTTTAAATTCTAAGCTCCCAGATTTAAGGGTAATCGTACCGTCGTGTTGGCCGGTAACTTTATGTCCAATCCAGTTTATTTGACTTTCTTTTACGTCTACTTGTTTAACTTTTAGGGTTGTAAATGCAGCAAATGCTATGGCTAGAACTAAAATAGCGGTACCTTTAATTGTGTTTTTCATGTTTAAATGTTTAGGGGTTTTTATTATTATATAATTGAAAATAATTCGTGTTCAGGTTTTCTTACTTTTTTGTAATGCTGGGTGTCATCGTCTTCGGCTCTATACCCCAACGTAACCACAACAGCAGCATTTAAATTTTGTTTATCTAGCCCTAAGATGCTATTGTAAGCAGCATGATCAAAACCTTCCATTGGGCAGGCATCTATATGTAGGGAGGCAGCTGCCGATAGCACATTGCCTAAAGCAATATACGCTTGTTTAGCAGTCCAATTGTTTCTAGCTTCTGTTGGTAAAGCGACCACGTTAGTTTTCATCATATCGGAATAGCCCACAAGATTTTCTTTAGGAATATGTCTCGTTTTACTAACATTCTCTATATAATCGTCTACTAAAGTATCGTTAGCATCGGTCATATTCGCTAATACAATCATATGCGAGGCTTCTGTAATTTGTGGCTGATTCCAAGATGCTGCTTTTAATTGCTCGCGGATGCTTTCATCTTCAATAATAAAAACCTTGTAAGGTTGTAAGCCGAAAGATGAAGCCGATAATTGAATGGCTTCTTTCAAAATTTCTAAATCAGACTTAGAGATTTTTTAGAAGTATCAAATTTTTTTGTGGCGTATCTCCATTGTAATTGTTCAATATATGTGTTCATAGGGTATTCTTATTTTTGTGTTAATTGTATATACAAGTGTTATGTTTTAAAAATTACGATCGTAATTTTGTTAAAAGAAGGTTTAATGTTTTTAGTTCGTCCTCTGTTAAGTTACGAGTAATTTCTTGTTCTGCTTGGGTTATTATAGGGTCTATGTCTTTTAAAAGTTTTAAACCTGACTTTGTTATAAAAATTTCGACTTTTCGTCTGTTTTTTTCGCAGGTAAAACGTTCAACCAATCCTTTTAAAATTAGCTTATCTACCAGCCTAGTGGTGTTACTCATTTTATTAATCATGCGATCTTGGATGTCTTGTAAATTAGCAGGACTACCTTTTTTGCCTCTTAAAATGCGAAGTACATTAAATTGTTCGTTAGAAATATCGAATGGTTTTAAAACCGCAGTTACAGTATCTTTAATCCAAATACTTGAGTACGAAATGTTTAATACTGTTTTTGTATTTAAAGGAATAGGCTTTGTTGTTTTTAAGATGTCTTCTAACTGTTTCATGTACAATAATTGTATATACAAATGTATAATGTATTTTTAAACTAGGAACTATGGATTGTATAATATTTTGTTAAATTTTAATGATGAGAAATTGCGTTGATTATTTTTATAACATGAAAAATATTTTAGTATTACTAGTATTATGTTGTTTGGCTTGTAAAAATGAGCCCAAGCAAGGACAAATAAAAGAAGAGAATCATCAGGTTGAAACTGTAGCGAAATCTGTTGCCGATGTTAACTTACCTATTTATAATTTTGATGAATTGGAGCCGCTTTTACATAAAGCAGATGATAAAGTACATGTGATTAATTTTTGGGCAACTTGGTGTGCACCCTGTGTAAAGGAATTACCTCATTTTGAAAAATTAAAGGCAGAGTATGCTTCAAAAAATGTAGAACTACTTTTAGTTAGTCTAGATTTTGAAAAGGCTTACGAAACAAAATTGAAACCTTTTATAATAGAACATAATTTACAATCGAAAGTCGTTGCCTTAAACGA
Source organism: Formosa haliotis (assembly GCF_001685485.1). Classification (NCBI taxonomy): domain Bacteria; kingdom Pseudomonadati; phylum Bacteroidota; class Flavobacteriia; order Flavobacteriales; family Flavobacteriaceae; genus Formosa; species Formosa haliotis. The sequence continues at coordinate 3,567,689 of NZ_BDEL01000001.1, forward strand.
TCCAGATTCTAATACATGGATTCCTAAGGTAAACGATATTTGGTCGGGGTCTATACCTGCAACCATTATATATAGTAAAGATAAGCGTGAGTTTTACGAACAATCTTTTACGTACGAAGAATTAGAAAAAGAACTTAAAACATTTTTAAAATAACTACCTATGAAAACACTAAAAACAACTACCGCATTACTATTATTACTAATAGTATCTGCTTTTACTCCAGTAAACACTGCCGCCGGAGGATATAAAGTAGGCGATATTGCAACCGATTTTAAATTGGAAAATATAGACGGCAAGATGGTGTCACTATCAGACTACAAAGATGCCAAAGGTTACATTGTTATTTTTACCTGCAATACTTGCCCGTATGCTGTCGCTTACGAAGATCGTATTGTTGCTCTAGATAAAAAATATGCAGCCCTAGGGTATCCTGTAATTGCTATCATGCCAAATAATACGAGTGTAAAACCTGGAGATAGTATGGATGCTATGAAACAAAGAGCCAAAGAAAAAGGATTTACATTCCCGTATTTAATAGATGCAAAACAAGAAATTTATCCTCAATATGGTGCTACTAAAACGCCTCATGTATACCTTTTACAGAAAACTAAAAAAGGAAACGAAGTAAAATATATTGGTGCCATTGATGATAACTTTCAAGATGCTTCTGATGTAAAAACTAAATATGTAGAACAGGCCGTAGACGCCTTGTTACAAGGGAAAGAAATTAAAGAGAAAGAAACTAAAGCCATTGGATGCTCTATTAAGGCATAACAAAAAAGCATACTTTAAACGAAAAAAAATCCGAATGTGTAAGACTTCGGATTTTTTTTCGTTTAATACCTAAGAAATTATAAATTTGTAAACAAAGTTAATAAGACATGGCAGATTTAACACAAGAAGAGTGGGCAGAGCAATTAGAAAACGATAGCAATGCCGTTATTTTAGATGTAAGAACAGATGAAGAAGTAGATCAAGGCTTTATCCCAAACTCGAAACATATCGATTTTTATTTAGGACAAGAGTTTGTAAATCAGGTTGACGAACTAGATAAAACTAAAAATTATTATGTGTATTGTCGTTCGGGCGTAAGAAGTGGAAAGGCTTGCGATATCATGGATCAATTAGGTATAGAAAATTCATATAATTTACTAGGCGGATTTAACGATTGGACCGGCGAAGTAGAAGAGCGTTAATACCTTATAAATGAAAAAAATCAGTTTTATTTTTTGCATGGTTTTGCTAATGTTTACAGCTTGTAGTGAACCTCATGAAGCGCGTATTGTAACGATATCTCCAGAAGAAATGCAATCTTTAATTAGCGCAGACGATGTACAGATGGTAGATGTTAGATCTCATGAAGAACGTTTGTCTGATGGCTATATTAAAGATTCTCAGCATATTGATTTTAGTTCGGAAACTTTTGAGGAGGATATAGAAAATTTAGATAAAAATAAACCCGTAGCCTTGTATTGCAGTACCGGAAATAGAAGTTCTGAATGTGCCGAAAAACTGAAAGCGGCAGGTTTTGTAAAAATTTTCGATTTAAAAGGAGGTATGTCCGAATGGAAACATCAAGGCAAGGAAGTTATAAAATAACCCAAGAATTTGGTTGAAAAAAGGCATTCATTGAGCACTCAATTAATGCCTTTTTTTAGGTTTATATCTTCATTAAATATCCGGTAAGACTCTCTTTGCGTTGTAAGTTTAGTTTTTTTCGTAATCTGTAGCGCGCTAATTCTACGCCTCCTGTAGAAATATTCATAACCTCTGCAATTTCTTTCGTAGACATATTTAAAAGTAAATAGGTCGATAAATCTAATTCCCGTGGTGAAATATTGGGGTGCTTTTCTTTAAGGCGTTTTAAAAAGTCGAAATGCACATTTTTAATGTGCTTTTCTAATTCCCTCCAACTACTATCATTATTTATTTCCTTTACAACACTGCGTTTTAATTTGCCTAATTGTTGTTTGGTATGGTCGTCTAACCGAGCTTCATCTATCGCTTTAAGTTTAGAAACAATACCATTTAATAGTTTGTTTTTCTTAGCAATTTGCAGAGAGTTATTTACCAACTGCTTATCTTTAGTTAGTATTCTGGTTTGTAGCTTTTCATTTTTTAGTGTCTCAATTTCTTTTTCTAATCTGTGTTGCTGCTTAATAATTTTAGATTCCTTTTCTAAGTAAATCTTACGTTGTTCTATAGTTTCGTAGTATTTATTTTTTCTAATTTTCATTTTTACATTTTGAGATATCAAATAAATTGTAAGTAGAAATAATACCAAATACCCCAAATAAGCTAAAATATTGCGGTACCATGGAGGTGCTATAGTAAATGAAAGGCTGGCTTCGTTAGATAGTATACCATAACTGTTTTTAGCTTTGATTCTCATGTCATACGTGCCTTCTCTAAGATTGGTGTATTCTTTCATGGTCTGTGGGCTCCAGTCGCTCCAATCGCTATCGTAGTTAATTAGTTTATAGCTGTACAGTACATTTTCTCTGTTTTCAAAAATAGATGCAGCGTATAAAATTTTTATGTCATTCCATTTATAAGGGAGGTCGAGGGATTGCGATTCAGAATTCGGATTTCCAAAATGTATGGTTTGATCTCCATAAGAGAAACTTCGGAAATTGATAATGGGTTTGACTTCATAATCTTTCTGAAAATCGAAATCGAAATGTGCTAAACCATCTGTAAGTCCAATAAATACATTGTTTTGGTCTAAAGTGTTTATGGATATGTAGTTAGAAACGAGATTATTGGTTAAGTTAGAAAATGGTGCGGTAATATCTTGAAATTGATTCGCACCGATTTTCTTTAACACGCCTAAAGATTCATTGTAATTGTACCATAAATTGCCTTCAATGTCTTCTTTTAAATAATTTATTAATGGTTTTTTTTCGAAAACTTGGCTTAATTGTTCATTTTTAATAAATGTATCTTGAAGTTTGTTATAGCTATAAAAATGATTTTTATTTTGAAAGTAGATGGTGTCGTTTATTTTTTGAATACTGTGAATACCTTTAATTTCTGGGGTTAATTCCGAAATAACACGTTGTGTGTCTATGTGCTCATGATTGGCAGAAAGTTTTAGCTGATAAACAACCTCGTCTTTATTAACCCACAAATAGGTGTCCGATAACTCAAAATTGGTAGATTCCTTATTGAAGCCCGGAATCTGGTTTATAAATTGTAAGCCGTTATCCGACTTTTGGAATAATGCAAATCCGCCGTAATTAGCTCCAATATAATAGTCATGTTGATTAGGAATTTGTTTAAAACCATAATAGCCTTTGGCGTCTAACGTTTTGGTAACCGCATTCCCCTCAATTATAAGAGCACCACGGTTATTAGAACATACTAATTGATTACCTATAATTTGAATATTCCAACTTTGTGCACTGGTGCCTTCAACTAAGTCAAAATTTTCCTCTTCGTTAAAATTAGTATTCCAAGGGTGATAGAATACACCTTGATTTGTGGCAATATATAAATTGTCATTATAAATAACAGATGCATATACAGTACTAATATTATAACTCATTCCAAAGTAAGACAAGGGAGAGTTTTCGTATATATAAGAAATTCCATTGTCTAGACCTAACCAGATATTTTTTTCGCTATCAATAAATGAACTTAAAATAGTATTGTTTTGTAAACCATTTTTAAGGTTAATATGTTGAAGTATTTCTCCCTTAAAATTAACTATAATCATACCGTTTAACACCGTGTTTAAAACAATACTTTCGCTGTTATAAGCTGTGCCACCCAAGCAGTTATTAGCTTTTAAAAACGTATTTGCTTCAGAGTTCCAGGGCTTAACTTGATTGAAGTCGTAAATAAAAGCACCATTTTTTAAAGTCGAAATGATAAGGTTATTGTTAGGCATTTTAAACATGCCCCATATTTCCATGTCGTTAAATAGTTGAGTGTTTGTGAGTGACTTTAATCTGCCGTTTTCGTATAGTTGTAAGCCTAATTTTGCGTCCTGAAGATATATAAGGCCGTCGATGTTAAACGAAAATTGGAATTGATTTGGAGCTTCAAGATATGTAAGTACCTCGCTATTTTTATTATAGATAAATGCACCTTTAAACGATTGAAAAATAATTTCACTATCTGTATTGTGTATTTTCCATATATGCCCAAATTCTAATTTATTTACATCCTTTATAAGGTCGCTAAGATTTGTAAATTCTAAGTCGCCGGTGTTATTCGTCTTAAAGTAACCAAACTTATTATAGCTTCCTACATAAATCCTACCCGTTTCAGTATCTAAATCTATTGCTCGAATAGAACCATTATTTGGCAGTACATATTTGTTCCAAGATACACCGTCAAATTGAAGTAAGCCTTGATTGTTGGCAAAGTAAATGTTGCGTTCCTGGTCCTGAATAATATTCCAATTTTGAGTGCCTCCTTGGTATTCTGTCTTTTTGTAATTTTTAATATTGGGCACTCCTAGAGTCTTAACCTGACCCTGCAAAACAATAGAATTTAAAATAAGTAGAAGTATAACAAAATGTCGACTACAAGGTTTCATGAGTTTCCTTTTTATGTGAATGTAAGTTGTAAAAACACATGTTTTTGTGTGTTATTTAAACAATATACAGCAAATCTTCATTTTGTAGTAGTATTTAGTGAGTTAATATTTAATTAACATGGTTTTTTAGTTTTTAAGTTTCTGTAAATCAGGAGTTTAAAATTTGTTTGATGTGTTTTTGTAAGTTTTAAAATTTGTTTGATGAGTTTTTGAAAGGGTGTTTTGTTTAAGGATATCTCAAAATTAACCCTATAATTGTTCGAGATTAACAAACATTAACTTGAAAAATTATGAAATTAAGATTACGACAATTAGTGGTACTTGGCATTTTGAGTTTACTTTATTCTAATACATTATGGGCGCAAGCGCTGCATGTAACAGGAGAGGTTTACGACGAAAGCGGTTTGCCCGTAACCGGGGCAACAATCTTAGAAAAAGGAACGTCTAATGGAACGATTGCCGACTTTGATGGGCAATTCGAAATTGATGCTCCCTCTAATGCAGTATTAGTGGTAAGTTCTTTAGGGTACTTAACACAAGAAATTCCTGTTTCAGGACAAAGTAAATTGAAAATTACATTAGTAACAGACATTCAAAACCTAGATGAGGTTGTTGTTGTAGGTTATGGTGTACAGAAGAAAAGTGTGGTTACTGGAGCAATTTCAGGAGTCAAAGAATCCGATCTTGAAAGTTTACCTATTACTAGAGTAGAACAAGCTTTACAAGGTAGGGCATCTGGACTTACTATAGCTGCGAATTCTGGGCAACCTGGTTCGTCTTCTACTATTCGTGTACGTGGTATTACAACTTTCGGTAATAACGAACCGCTTTGGGTTGTAGACGGTGTTGTGGTAGATGCTGGAGGTATTGGATATTTAAACCAGTCCGATATCGAATCTATAGAAGTGCTTAAAGATGCTGCTTCTCAAGCTATTTATGGAGCAAGAGCAGCGGCAGGAGTTATTCTTGTTACAACTAAAAAAGGTAGTAAAGGAAGGTTATCTGTAAATTATAACGGATTTACAGGTGTTTCTGCTCCGGCAAGAAAATTAGATTTATTAAATGGAACACAATATGCCACTTTAATGAACGAGAAATACGCTAATGGCTATAACCAAGCAATACATGGCGATTTCGTTTTACCTTTTCCTAACCCAGAGGCTTATGGTGAAGGTACAGATTGGCAAGATGCCATTTTTAATAAAAGTGCTAGAAGACAAAATCATGAAGTAAGTGTTAGTGGTGGTAATGAAACGTCTTCCTTCTATGCCTCTTTTGGTCTTTTAGAACAAGAAGGTATTGTGTCTTCAGATATTTCAAACTACAACAGAAAAAGTATTCGTCTTAATTCAACTCACAAAATCACCGATAAAATTACTTTCGGGCAAACCTTAGGTTTTTCAAGAGAAAAAAATGTTGGATTAGGAAATACAAACAGTGAATTTGGAGGGCCTTTAAGCTCTGCGATCAACCTAGATCCTTTAACGCCTTTAGTAGAAACAAATCCGGCTTTAGCTAATGCGGCACCTTATAATAGAGCAGAAGGAGGGATTTTTAGAGATGCTAACGGTAACCCTTATGGAATTTCCTCTTTAGTAACTCAAGAAATGTCGAATCCTTTGGCCTATGCACAAACGCGATTAGGAAATTATGGATGGGCAGACAATTTTGTTGGTAATGCTTATGTGCAATTAGAACTTATAGAGGGTTTAAAATTAAAAAGTACTCTTGGTGGTAAACTAGCCTATTGGGGAGAAGAAAATTTTACGCCAGTAGCATATTTAAATTCAACATATATTGTTCCAGTTAATAGCTTGTATAGAAGTTCTAATAAAGGTTTTGGTTGGAATATAGAGAATACCTTGTCTTATACTAAAAGCATAAAGAAACATAATTTTAGTGTTTTATTAGGTCAAGGAACTTATGTAGACAATATTACAGACGGACAAGGTGTAACTTATAATGGCTTACCCGTAGATGATTATCGAGATGCGTCTTTTAATTATGATATTCCTGAAGATCAAATTACTGCCTACGGTTACACAAGTGCAGAACATGTTGTAACCTCTTTATTTTCGAGGTTAACTTACGATTACGATGAGAAATACCTATTTACTGGAATTATTCGTCGCGATGGTTCATCACGATTCGGGTCTAATAATCGTTACGGCGTATTTCCATCGTTCTCATTAGGATGGGTGCCTTCTAAAGAAGCGTTTTGGCCAGAAAATAATGTTGTAAACACCTTGAAGTTTAGAGGAGGTTATGGAGTTACAGGTAGCGATGCTATTGGCGATTTTAGGTATTTAGCAACTATTGGCGATGGTAGAAATTATACCATTGGTAACGGTCATGAAGGTTCTGTAACCATCGGGAATAGTCCAAATGCACCGTCTAATCCAGATTTAAAATGGGAAGAAACCTCGCAAACCAACATTGGTTTGGATGCGCGATTTTTTAATACGCTAAGTTTTAGTTTCGACTGGTATATCAAAGAAACTGTAGGTATTTTACAAGATATCACTTTACCGGGATATGTAGGGTCTGGAAATCCAGCAGGAAATGTGGCCGATATGGAAAACCGTGGTATAGATATGGAGTTGGGTTACGATAAAGTTATTGGTGACTTTAGTATATCATTTAAATCGAATCTTTCTCTTTTAGAAAATGAGGTTACGTATTTAGGTAGAGATGTCGCGTACTTAACCGATGGCGATCAAACCATTCAGTCTAGTAGTTATCCTATTACAAGAACCCAAGTTGGGCAACCATTTAATTCGTTCTTCGGATTTAGAACAGATGGTATTTTTCAAAATCAAGCAGAGATTGATGCCTATGTAGGTGAAAATGGATCACGAATTCAACCAGATGCTGTTCCGGGTGATTTTCGCTGGCAAGATATTGATGGTGATGGAACCATTACTGCCGACGATCGTGATTTTCTGGGAAGTTCTATACCAAAATTCACTTACGGTATGACCTTAAATTTAGCCTATAAAAATTTCGATTTGTTAATCTTTGGTCAAGGTGCTGGCGGCAATAAGATTTTTCAAGGTCTTAGACGTTTAGATATTGGTAATGCCAACTATCAAACAGCTGCCTTAGGACGTTGGACCGGAGAGGGGACTTCTAATACATACCCAAGGTTAACCACTAACGATACCAATAAGAACTTTAATAATCCATCTGATTTCTATTTAGAAGATGGCGATTATTTTAGAATAAAAACGGTTCAAGTAGGTTTTTCAATACCTGAAAATACCATTAAGAAAATCGGGATGCAGCAATTAAGATTTTATATAACCGGAGAAAATCTATTCACATTTACCAAATACACAGGTTACGATCCAGAAATTGGAGGTGGCGTAATGGGAATAGATAGAGGATTTTATCCACAAGCAATTTCAGGATTATTAGGTATAAATGCACAATTTTAAAAACATGAAGATTATGAAACGACAAAATATTATTTTAAGACTAACCGTTTGCATGCTTCTCGTATTAGGAGTGTCTTGTAGCGAAGAATTTTTAGAAGTCGAACCTAAAGGAACGCCTTTAGAAGACAATTATTATAAAAATGAAGATCAGGCCTATTCTGGGTTAGTAGCCGTTTACGATGTTATCGGTAAATTTTCAAGAGGATTTGAAAATATGGTAACATTTTTTAATGCGGGATCAGACGATTTCTTCGCCGCAGGAGGAGGAGCAACCGATGGTGCTGGAATCCATGCTTTCGATGATTATTCTATAGATCAAACAACAATTCCTGGGAGTTATTGGAATGATTATTATGCTGGAATTTTTAGAGCCAATGTGCTATTGCAAAAGCTTCCAGACGTGCCAATGGACGATGATGTAAAGGCGCGTTTTATTGCGGAAACAAAAGCATTAAGAGGGTATTACTATTTTGAATTGGTAAGAATGTTCGGGAATATTCCATTAATTCTAGAGCCAATTCCTACAGCAGATATTTACAATGTATTACAAGCTACACCAAGTGAAGTTTACCAACAAATAGAAGCCGATCTTACAGAGGCTTTACCAGGTTTACCAATGCAAATAACAAATTTAGCCGACGAGGCAGCTCGTTTTAGTCAAGGTGCTGTAAAGGCCTTGTTAGGAAAAGTGTATTTATACCAAGGTAAAAATAGTGAAGCAGCGACACAATTAGCAGACGTTAACGGAACACCGGGAGAGATGAGTGCTTACGGCTATAAATTACTTGATAACTATTCAGATTTGTGGGTGGTAAGCAATAAGTATAATTCAGAATCCATTATCGAAATTGCCCATACCGATAAAAGTAATGCCGATTGGGGCTGGTGGGGAGCAGGTAACGACGAGGGTAATACTGTAAACATTATGGTGGGACCAAGAGGATACTCTAGACCAGATGGTTCGTCAGCACCAGATTATGTGTCTGGTTGGAGTTTTAATACCGTTACACAGAATTTGTACGATACCATGAAAGGAGACCCTAGGTTTGATGCCACTATTTTAGATATGAAAGCATTAAAAGCGGCAGGTCTTGCAGATTGGGCTCCAAACTATCAAGATACTGGGTATTTCTTAAAGAAATTTATGCCTTTAAATTCAGATACTTCTACTGGTGGTGGCGCAACGGCATTAAACTATAAACAAAATATGTATGCCTTACGTTTGGCAGATTCCTATTTAATGGAAGCCGAAGCTTTAGGCGGAACAGGGGCTAGAGCTCAAGCTTTATTAGATGCTGTTCGTGCTCGTGTAAGTCTTCCGTCTACACCAGTGTCATTGCAGGCAATTGCCAAAGAACGCCGTATAGAGTTAGCAGGCGAAGGACATCGTTGGTTCGATTTAGTACGTACAGGAAATGCTGCTAATGTTTTAGGCGATAGAGGGTTTACTGCAGGGAAAAACGAAATTTTGCCAATTCCTTTACGTGAATTAGAAAACACGGCAATTGTTCAAAATCCAAATTATTAATCTTAAAACGTAATCAAATGAAGTTTAAAATCAATTTGAAAAGATATATAATCCTAAGTATTTGTATGGTAGGCGCTCTAGTAGCTGTAAGTTGTCAGCCAGATGAGGTAGGTGAGGGTAACGGATTAACAGATACTAATGTGGATGCTACATTTACGGTTACACCTGTAGAGGGTAAAATAAATACGTATCTATTAGAGGGGGCAAACGATATTATAACCTCGCATTGGAGTGTAGATGGTGTAGATTATTATGGAAAATCTGTTTTAGAAGTATCCTTACCAGATGCAGGCGTATATCCTGTAAGACATATTGCCGTGAGTAGAGGAGGTGCAACAAAAGAAGCTATCGAGGAGATTGTGGTAGAAACATCAGATCCGGTAGCAGGGAATCTCATCGTAGGAGGCCGATTTACATCTGAAGAAGATTATTCTAAATGGACCATTTTAAATATTAGCGATTCTGGAGCTGCTTGGACGTTTAATGAAGGAAGCGCCACCATAAATGCTTCGGGTTGGGCACAGCAAGGAATTTATCAAGCCATAGATATTCAGGCAAATAAAGACTATAAAATAGATATGAAAGTATGGGGAAGCGGATCTACTGATACTTGGTTTGAAGTATACCTATCTAAAACTCCACCTGTTCAAGGGCAAGAATATAATGCCGATGGTCGTCGTATGGGATTAAGCACCTGGGATGGTTGTGCTACAGCACCTTTCGAAGGTAAATTATCGCTTGTGGGCTGTGTTGGATCAGGAAATATCGTTCGGTTTGATGAAGCAGGAACTGTATATCTTGTGGTGAGATGTGGAGGTGCCGATGTTGGAGCAACAGGGATATCGATGACAAACGTGGAAGTTCGAGGAGTAAACTAATTGTGTGTTAGTCTGTGTTTTAATATCCCATTGCCCAAGTGGTAATGGGGTATAATAAACAGGATAAAACGATAAAAAATAAATTATGAAAATTATATTTAATCAACTTTCTAGGCTTGTGTTTTTGTTTTCGTCTGTGGTTTTTGCTCAGCAATCAAAACAAGAATTACCAGGCGTGAAAGCCCAGAGTATTACAGTATATACTACTGCAGAGGACTCTTCGATGCGTCTTAGTAAATCTAAGAGTTTAACATTTACTAAGGCCGTACAACCGGTAGAAACGGAGATTTCGGTTTTTGTAGAACCTAATAAGAAGTTTCAAGAATTTATAGGTATAGGAGGCGCTATTACCGATGCAAGTGCAGAAGTCTTCGCAACCTTAAGCAAAGCAAAACAAGAAGAATTATTAAATGCTTACTACGATAAAGATAAAGGTATTGGATATACTTTATTAAGAACCACAATCCATAGTTCAGATTTTGGGAGTGGAAGTCATACCTATATCGAAGACGGTGATGCCGATTTAAAAACCTTTTCTATCGATCAGGATAAAAAATTGCGCATCCCCATGATAAAACGTGCTACACAAGTTGCTGGTGGAACCTTAATGTTATACGTGTCGCCTTGGAGTCCGCCTGCCTTTATGAAAAGTAATAAAAGTATGCTAAAAGGAGGGAAGTTATTGCCAGAATTTTACCAGTCTTGGGCAAGTTACTACGCTAAATTTATAAAAGCTTACGAAGCAGAAGGCATGCCCATTTGGGGTTTATCGGTTCAAAACGAACCTATGGCGACTCAAACATGGGAATCTTGTTTGTATACGGCAGAAGAGGAACGCGATTTTGTTAAAAATTATTTAGGACCAACTTTAGAAAAGGAAGGTTTGGGTGATAAAAACATTATTGTTTGGGATCATAACAGAGATCTTATGAACCAACGTGCGAATGTAATTTATTCCGATCCTGAAGCCGCAAAATATGTATGGGGTTTAGGATTTCATTGGTATGAAACTTGGGCAGGAGGCGAGCCTATGTATAATAACGTTGGTAAAGTGAATGAGGCCTATCCTGATAAAAAATTAATGTTTACCGAAGGATGTAACGAAAAATTTGATGCTGCGAAATATCAATATTGGCCAAATGCAGAGCGCTATGGTGCATCTATGATACACGATTTTAACAACGGCACCGTAGGTTGGACCGATTGGAATATTTTATTAGACCAAAACGGAGGACCAAACCATGTTGGAAACTTTTGTTTTGCACCAATACATGCCGATACGACGACGGGTGAACTTATATACACACCTTCTTACTATTACATAGGGCATTTTTCAAAGTTTATTAGGTTGAAAGCAAAACGGATTAGCACTGCAGTAAGTAGAAGTAACATTATAAGTACAACATTTCAGAATACAAATGGCGAACTAGTAACGGTGGTGATGAACAAGTCTGATGAACTTGTAAATTATAATTTAATAGTTTCAGAAAAACAGACTAAAGTAACCATTCCGGCTCGTGCCATTCAAACCTTGATTTATTAAAAATGAAATTTAAAATGCAATTATATCCGTGTTTATTTGTTTTGTTTGTTTTGTTACAGGTAGGATGCTCATCGTCTGGCACATCTTCAGATGATATTACAGACGATGACATTGTACCTCCAGTTCAAACAAACGATGTCGATTTTTGGTTAACAACTGGAAATAAAAGTAAATTGTTAGAAAAGCAAACCGATGTTTTGAGTTTTGGAACTTCAGAAAATAATTATCCCACTATTGAGGTAAAACCAAGTGAGGCTTTTCAAGATATTGATGGTTTTGGTTTTACTTTAACAGGAGGAAGCGCCGAGGTTATTAATTCTTTAGATGATTCAAAAAAAGAAGCTTTGCTTCAGGAGTTATTTGGAACTTCAGAATCGTCTATTTCTATAAATTATCTGCGTGTTAGTATTGGGGCTTCCGATTTAAATGCAGCACCTTTCACTTATAATGATTTAGCTGAAGGAGAAACCGATGTAAACTTAGAACAGTTTAGTTTAGAACCTGATCGAGCTGGAGTTATTGCTGTTTTAAAAGACATCTTAAAAATAAATCCGAACATTAAAATATTAGGTTCGCCATGGTCGCCACCTGTTTGGATGAAAGATAATGGAAGTTTTATAGGTGGCGAATTACAGAAAAAATATTATGGGGTTTACGCCCAATATTTTGTAAAATATATTGAGCAGATGCAGGCAGAAGGCATTACTATTGATGCGATTACCATTCAAAACGAACCCTTGCACGATGGAAATAATCCCAGTTTATATATGCCCGCGACCGATCAAGCTGAATTCATAAAAAATAATTTGGGACCCGTGTTTGAAACGGCTGGAATTCAAACAAAAATTATTATTTGGGACCATAATTGCGACAATCCGCAGTATCCCATTACAGTTTTAAATGATGCCGATGCCAATACATACATCGACGGCTCAGCCTTTCATTTGTATAATGGAGATATCAGTGCCTTATCTACGGTAAAGAATGCATTCCCGAATAAAAACTTGTATTTCACAGAGCAATACACCTCTTCAGACGGGAGTTTTTCCGGCGATTTAAAATGGCATTTAAAAAATGTAATTATAGGGGCGACTAGAAATTGGAGCCGTAATGCTTTAGAATGGAATTTAGCTAATAATAGCGATTTTGGTCCGCATACAGATGGGGGTTGTACCACTTGCAAGGGCGGTTTAACTATAAGTAATTCAGGAAATATTACACGAAATGTAGGGTATTATATTGTGGGGCATGCCTCAAAATTTGTGCCTTCAGGATCAAAACGTATAGCGAGCAATATTGCAGGAAATCTTCAAAATGTTGCCTTTCTTACTCCTGAAGGTAAACAGGTTTTAATCGTAGTAAACGATAGTGAAAAGGCTGAATTTTTCAACATTAAAGTCAACGGGAAATGGGTAACAAGTTTCTTAGATGGTGGTGCTGTAGCAACTTATGTCTGGAAATAAATCGTGGATAATATAATGAGGAAAATCTTTTTTATACTTTCAGTTTTGTGCTTAACAAATGTCTTCGGGCAAGGATTTTTGCACCGCGATGGCCAACGTATTGTAGATGGTGGGGGTAAAAATGTGTTGCTGCGCGGTTTAGGACTTGGTGGTTGGATGGTTCAAGAAGGTTATATGCTAAAAACGCAGCCTTTTGCTAGTCCGCAGCACGTTATTAAACAGAAGATTGAAGACGTTATAGGAAAAGAAAATACGGCAGAATTTTATGAGGCCTATCTAAAAAACGGCATTACCAAACGCGATATCGACTCGCTCGCCGCTTGGGGTTTTAATTCGGTGCGTTTACCTATGCATTACAATTTGTATACCCCAGCGATTGAAGATGAAAAAAACGGAGACATTACTTGGTTAGAAAAAGGTTTTAAAATGACCGACGATGTTTTAAAATGGTGTGAAGCTAAAAATATCTATCTCATTCTAGATTTACATGCTGCACCAGGCGGTCAAGGCAAGGACGCTGCTATTTCAGATTACGATGAAAGTAAACCGTCTTTATGGGAAAGCGACGCAAATCAGAAAAAAATGATTGCTTTTTGGAAAAAAATAGCCGAACGCTATAAAGATCATCCTTGGATTGGCGCTTATGATATTATAAACGAACCCAATTGGAATTTTACAGGAACTAATAAAAATGGTTGCGACGAAAAGCAAAATGGGCCGCTAAAAGATTTAATGGTTTCGGTAACAAAAGCCATTCGGGACGTAGATAAAAATCACTTAATTTTTATAGAAGGCAATTGCTGGGGGAATAATTATAGCGGGGTGTTTCCGCTTTGGGATGATAATATGGGGTTGAGTTTTCATAAATATTGGAATTATAATGACACAGCTTCCGTTCAGCAATTTTTAGATTACCGCGAGATGTTAAACGTGCCTATTTGGTTAGGAGAAAGCGGCGAGAATTCTAACGTTTGGTTTACCGATGCAATTGCTTTGGTGGAATCGCATAACATAGGTTGGGCATTTTGGCCTATGAAAAAGATCGCGAATACGGCAGGTGTAACTTCAGTAAACATAACCGAAGATTATAAGGCTTTGCTAAATTATTGGAAAGATGGCGGCGAAAAACAGTCGATTGAAGCTGCTAAAACCACCTTAATGCAAATTGCCGAAAACTACAAAATGGAAAACTTAAGCATCAATAAAGATGTTATAGATGCCATGTTTAGGCAGGTGTACACTAAACAAACCTTGCCGTATGCCAACCACGAATTGCCAGGTAAAATAATTGCATCGGCTTACGATTTAGGGCAACATAACTACGCGTATTTCGATACCGATTTCATTAATTACCACGTGGCTACGGGAAAAGAACGCACGCCATGGAATACAGGACACGTAATGCGTAATGACGGGGTAGACCTTCAGGCGTGTTCAGATAAACATACTAACGGATTTTCTGTAACCGACATCAAAGATGGCGAATGGTTGGTTTTTACAGTTTATGTAAAAAAAGCAGGGCATTATAGTGTGCATGCACGTGTAGCAAGTGAAAATTCTAACGGAATCCTTCATCTAGAAACGGAAGCAAATACGCGTTCAAAGGCCGTCAGTGTTCCAAATACAGGCGGATTAAATTCATGGAAAACCATTGAAATGTCTAATGTAAATCTACAAGAAGGCGCTCAAAAGATTAAGGTAGTTTTTGATAAGGGCGATTTTAATTTGAATTACCTAGAAATTAAATAAGTCAGATTTGTAAATATTTATATCCATTTTTTCTAATAGCAGAAGCCTCGAGATGAAAGTCTACGGGGTTTCATTTTATTTGGAAAATGCAATAGAATCGCCAACTTTTAAATTCCATTTATCTGTTAAGCCATTATGCACTCCATGTGCTAAATGGTTATAGTATTAAAATGGCTACCCGGAGTGTCTGTAAATTCTAGATTTATAGTGCAGGTTTTATTTAGTAATTAATTATTTTTAAAGCATATTAAAAATTATGCTGAGATTTCTATACTGTTTTTTTCTAATTTTTACCTGCAATTTTATAGCGGCTCAAACTTCGCCTGAATCTTTAATAGATAGCTTAAATGTTGTAAAAGAGCCTTCTAAAAAAGTAGCTTTATGTAACAAAATAGCATCGACTTTGCAAAGTACAGATTGGGATAGAGCGCTACACTATTTAGAGTTAGGAGAAAACGAAGCGTTGAAAATTTCAAAAAAAGGAGAAGATTTAGCTTCGGTTTATGAAACTGCGGGACGAATATACAGCGCTAAAGATGCTTACGATATTGGCTTAGATTACTATTTGGAAGCATACGATATTTATAAAGAGCTAGGAGCGAAAGATAAACTAACCGATGTGGAAATAAATTTAGCCATTCTGTATGCTCAAGGTAAGAATCATAAAGAAGCCTTTCAATATTTTAATAAAGCATATGTCTATCAAAAGGAACAAAAAGATTCTTTAGCATTGGTTAGAATATTAAATAATATGGGAACCTTATTCTTGAAAAAGGATAAAGATTCTGCGATTTATTATTATAAAAAAGCCATTGCAATAAATAACAAGATTCAGAATAAAAAATTACAAGGGTATATCACTACAAATTTAGGTAGAGCGTATAGTTTAAAGCAAGATACGATGAGCGCGAATCGCTTTTTTAATGTGTCTAAAAATATGTTGGGTACAGAAAACTTAGATCAGGACTTAACTATTTTTATTAATCAGTCGCTTGCTAAATACAACCTCTCAAATAAACATTATCAAAAAGCGATTACTTGGGCGCAACAAGGATTAGAATTAAGTAAGCATTATCCGAACAGTTTTGTAAATCAGGACTTAAACAAGGTGCTTTATGAATCTTATATTCAATTAGAAGATTATAAGCATGCGGTTCATTATTTTCAGCAGTATAAAACCATTAGCGATACCATAAATATTGAAGAAAAGGCGGTAAATCTAGAACGGGTAAAGTTAGAAGAAGAATATAACAACCGCATTAAAATTAAGGATTTAGTAGAGGAAAAGAAGCGTTTAACGCTTTATTCTTATGGGTTAATTTTAATTGTTGGTATTTTAATCCTCGTAATTTCTTTAATTAAAATTAGAAATAAGAACATAAAAATTGCTTTAGAACAAGAACGCTTACAAAGACGTCAGCAAGAATTACAACAGAGTTTAGAGACTAAAAATAAAGTGCTTATAGGGAAAGCTATGACCGAGATTCATCGTACAGATGTTATTAATGATATTTTAAACGATTTAAAGCAAATTAAATTAAAGGCCGTTAAAAAAGAAACACAACAAGCCATTGACTTTATCTTAAAACGCTTACAAAAAGATATGAATTCTGATATTTGGCAAGAATTTGAAGTTAGTTTCGAGCAAGTCCATCAATCGTTTTACGACGACCTCTCTAAATATCATCCAGATTTAACGCCAAAAGATCGCCGTTTATGTGCCCTTTTATATCTCGATTTAACGACAAAAGAAATTTCTCAAATTACCGGGCAATCCTTTAAATCGGTTGAAAATGCCCGTACAAGACTTCGTAAAAAGTTGGATTTAACCAACGGAAAAGTAAATTTATCTACCTATTTAAATAGCTTCGCTTCAAATTAATTAAAATTAGCTCTTGTTGTTAATTGGTTTTGTGTCAATCAATTATCTATTTATGAGTGGTAAAAAAAGGGTGTTTTTTTTACTGTAAGTGTTTTTACAATAGTCTAATATTTTTAGAAGCCTACCTCTTCAATTAGTTTCGTAAACAGATTTTATAAATAGCTGTTTTGAACAAATCAAAAAAAAACAAACAGGAAACTTTAAACGTAGAACAATTGTTAGATCGTGCACAAATTAAAAAGAGTGCACTAATTAAAATTGTAGACAAGCTTAAAGCCGAACAAACGAAACATTCCAAAAAAGGATGACTAGTTTGTCATTGATTTATTCGCATGGTATTTATCGAAATCACTGTTACCAATCTTATATATTAACTTAATTAATTTCTACAATGAAACACGATTACAGTAAACTGAAGTCTTTGTGGTTTGTACTAGGATGTCTTATTTCTGTCACGGGAATGGCACAGTCTCCTTTTCAAATTAAACAAAAAACGAATGTGAGTACAGCTGTTACAGCACCAGTCTCCCCTTCACAAAAAAATAGTGCAACGACAACTAAGGGAGCAAAAACATTGGCTTCTGCTAATGCCAATTCTGGATTTAACCCAAGTATGTTACTTACAGAGCCAAGTGTGCCTGCACATGCAAAGCAAATTTCGGAGGAAGAAGGGCGTTTAATTAGTTCGATAGCCGAGCAGACTATGCAGTTAGCACAAAATGATTCTAATTATTATACTAATACGACTCAAGATTCTACAAAAACAAAAGTGAAGACATTTGCTAAAACTGCTAATGTTACAGCAAGGAATTTATTTGTTGCTAAAAAAGAAGCTTTTACTTTAAAGGAGGCCGACAATATGGAGTTGAGATCGACTTCTACCAAATATGGTCGTGTTCTGGCAACTTACCAACAACGCCATAATAATGTGCCTGTAGAAGGTGCTGTTTATAAAGTAAAGGAAAGTCAGGATAAAATAGAAGCTTTTGGTTTTATTGCTGACAAACTTACTATTTCTAGTAATTATCAAGTTAATGCAGAACGTGCCCTTGATGTTGCTTTAAATAAAGTGAATGCAAAGGAATATTTATGGCAATCTGAAAAATTATCAAGTTTAGTTCATAAAAACATCAGCGAAAAACCAACGGGAGAATTGGTGTATGTTGGTCCTAATTTCTCTAGCCAACTTAAAACGTTTCATTTAGCATGGAAATTTAATGTTTACGCTACAAATCCACAGTCAAGTCAAGTTATATATGTAGACGCCAATACGTCAAAAATTATTTTAACTATCGATTTACAGCGAGATACTCAAGGACATGGTGAAGGAAAGGGAAGATATTCTGGAGAAGTTACTTTTAATACAGAACAATACGAAGATGGGTTTAGGTTAGAGGCCTTACAAGGTAAATTTCAAGTCCCTGTGTATACTTTAAACATGAATCATGCTAGTTTTCCTAGCGATGAGGTTATTTCAGATTTTATTGATGAAGATAATATTTGGAATGATTTGCATAACGAGAACCGAGATGAATCGGCTATCGATATCCACTGGGGTATGCAAAAAACTATAGATTATTATACCGATAAATTTGACAGAAATAGTGTCGATGATAATGGAATGGTTGTTTTTGGTTTAGCTCATTTAGGTGAAAATGTAAACAATGCCTCTTGGACAGGAGGATGGGCTCAGTTTGGAGATGGAGACAATGCCCCTTATGTGGGATTAGGAATTACGGCTCACGAATTAACGCATGCGGTAACTCAGTTTTCAGCTAATTTAATATATCAAGGAGAATCAGGAGCTTTAAATGAATCGTTTAGCGATATGCTTGGAGTTGCTGTAGAGTTTTATGTAGGAAAGGATTCTGAAGAAGATATTTGGTTATTAGGAGATGAACTGTATGCACATGGTTCTATGAGAAATATGAAAGATCCTAAGGCAGAAGGCCAGCCAGATACTTATGGTGGAGAATATTGGGTAAATCCAACATCTTCTTACGATTATGGAGGCGTACATTTTAACAGTGGCGTATCAAATTATTGGTTTTATCTTTTAAGCGTTGGTGGCGAAGGTGTTAACGATAATAATAATGCGTATAATATTTCTGCTATTGGGCTAGAAAAGGCAGAGCGAATTGCGTATACTACTTTAACAGAGTATTTGTCGCCTGCTTCTAACTTCTCAGATATGCGTCAGGCCACTTTAATGGCTACAGAAGATTTATTCGGTTTAGTTTCCGAAGAATATAAACAAGTTACCAATGCGTGGTATGCCGTTGGAGTAGGATCTGCATATAGCGAAAAACAAATCGCGATTACTTCGGTAGAAGATCCTGTGGCAGCATGTGGTTCGCTAACAGGAACAGAACCGTTTAAAGTTACAATAAGAAATACAGGGACTAGTACTTTAAAAGCAGACGAGCCTTTGCATTATAAACTTAGAGTGTTAATACTTGTAAGAGGACGTTATTACGAGGTTTATACTAATGCCGATATGCTTAGCCTTGAAAAAGATTTAGCCATAGGTGAAGAAGGTGTGTTAACGATTGCAGATAATTTAGAGTTTTTTGAAAACCCTACCGTTATTAATTATGTAGAGGTGAAAATAGATACCGAGCCTGTTGAGACCTTCGATTCCACATCTGGAGTATCATTTGTATCAAATTTTACTATTTCAGAAAACCCATTAGCGTTTGACTTAGCAGTAGCAAGTGTTAACTTGCCAAAGTCAAATGGCGAATTGCAATCTGCTAATGCTCCTTTATCGGTGACTATAGAAAATATAGGGTGTACCGAAATACCTTCAGGTTCTGTTTTAAAAGTAGGATATGCGCTTATAGAAAAACAAACAGACTCTATTTGGAAGAACATAACTTTAGCCGAAAACTTAGCTGGAGGCGCATCTTTACTAGTTAATTTAGATGAAACCATAGACTTATCTACACACGGATTACATACTGTTGAAGCGTATGTAGAATACGAGAACGATACCAATGAATTAAACAATACGAATTCGGGAGCTGTGTATAGTGGAGAAATAAATCAATTCCCTTATACAGAAACTTTTGAAAAAACTCCAGGAGGATGGACTACAGAAAGTTTAAAAGGAAACCAAAAATGGTATTGGCAAAAAATCCCATATTTTGAATTTAGAGATATACCATCAGAATATATGTGGACTTCTAGGATAAATGAAAATTTAGCTGTCATGGAGCCATCATCAGATTTTACGCTACAATCTCCTATCTTAGATTTTACCAATGTAGAATCGCCTTTTATGCAGTTTGATTTGGTTTGGGTTTTCTTTAGAGGAACCGATGGATTGATTGTAGAATACTCAGAAGATTTAGGAACAACATGGCATACCGCACCTGATATGCAAGGCGCTGTAGATTTTCATTATAATGATTTAGTAGAAGGACCTTGGTACACTGGTATTAATAACCAGACAAATAAAGATCCATTAGTTTTACCATTACACCATTTGGCAGGTAAAAAAGGGATGGTTCGTTTTCGTGTTTTAACCGATGAAGATGTAGATAAATATATTGGTGCCTTTGTAGATAATATTATTATAGGCGAAGCACCTTACGATATCAATCTTTTAGAAGCGAATCTTAGTGCAGGAACCTGCGATAAAGATTATACAAATGGAACTCTTAATGTAAGTATAGCTAACAACTTCCCAACAACTACTGAAAAATTAGTGTTTACAACTCAGATTTTAAATAGTGTTGGCGAAGAAGTGTTTTCGCATTCAGAAACAAGTCAAATAGATTTCACAACCTATAAAGATACTGTTAACTATAGCTTTACTCCTAATATTAATTTGTCTGATGTAGGCGTATATGAAATTCTAGTCAATGTATTTCCAGAACAGGCCGATGTAGATGAAGCTCCAGAAAATAATAGTGTTACCTTCTTCGTTGATGTTTGGGAGCAGGACGATTATAAAGTGTCTGCCTTACCATATATTATGGATTTTGAAGGTGAAGGCGGCTATAAAGGTTGGAGTACCTCCGAAAAAAATGGTGCAAATGGATGGATGCATGGAGAGCGTCAGGATTTAGGAAGTCCAGGTTGGTTTATTGCGGAGCACACAAAGTTTATGGCTAGTAATGATGATGCTTGTAATTGCGACTCGTCGAATGATATGCTAATTTCTCCAGTTTTTGATTTATCAAACTATGAAAAAGCTTACTTATCTTTTGATGCTTTTGGCGATGTATTTCAACTATCCGATGGTTATGTAAAGGTTAGTGTAGACGGTGGTATTACTTGGGAAACAGTGTTCCAAATGCCATATATAAGCTCTTGGCAAGAGTACGATGTCGATTTAAGTGCATTTGCAGGTAATGCTTGTGTACAGTTTGCTTTTGTACATACAGACAACAACTTGTTTGCAAGTGGTTTTGCTGTAGATAATATTGAAGTGACTAACACAGCTATAGATTTAGAGGTTCAAAATTTAAGTTTTGCTAGTGCAATGTATGGTAATTCTGCTCCTCATGATTTCTTTTTGAGTGTTAAAAATATTGGTTACGATATTGTGGATACCACTACTATTACATATCAAATTTATCAAAATGGAAATCTTATAGGTGACCTTATTTCGGTGGAAAAAAACGCAGCAATTTTAAGAAACGAGACTATCGTATATATTGTTAATGAATTTCCAGAATTAGCCGCTGGTACTTATAGTATAGAAGTTGCTGTTAATGTGGAAGGTGAAACGTTATTAGCAAATAATACAGTAACTGCCGATTTTATTGTAGATTCTAACATTCCAGAATTACAAAACATACCGTTCACCGGCTTTGTTACAGGAGCTCTATTTGGAGAGCAAGGTTGGGTGTCTAACGAAGGTGGTATTAATTCCCCTTGGAAAGTATTAAATCAGGCAGAAAATCTAAATTTATCTATTCCAAAAACAGATCATACTGGCGATGAGAAAGCATTAATGCTTTACAACCAATTAGAATCTGATAGCTATTACGGAGAGGTTATGACATCGTTCTACCAGTTAGCAGACAATGCAACTGCATTAGAATTTTACTATGCCTTACAGTCTAATTACTTAAATGCTCTAATCTTAGACGTTCAAATGGAAGGCGAAACGTCTTGGACAGAAATATGGAGGGTATCTAACCAAGGGGATTCTAGAGATAGAGAATGGCAAAAAGCTGTTTTAAATGTTGATAAATATAAAGGAACCTCGTTAAGATTCAGACTTAGACATGCTAAGGCAGGCGGGTACTCTTATGCTATAGTAGATGACTTTAAAGTAGGATCATCACTTTTAACAGATGTAAGTGTGGAAGTAATCGCTCCAAAAGATGTTTGTGGATCTGGAGAAGAAGTTATTATTAGATTAACTAATCTTGGTCAAGTTGCTATCCCGGCAGATGCTATAACATTGCATGTGGACTATATGAATTTAGAAAAAAATATTTCTGAAGTTGTAGATGTTGCTCTAGCTGTAGGAGAAAGTGTTGAATATAAAATTAAAGAGGAGTTGGTGTTGGATAATACAGAAGATTCTCATGTATTTAATATTGAAGCTGTATTAGAAGCAGACGAAATTCAGGGGAATAACAAAATCAGTAATTATTTATACCAAAAATTAGATACCGATTTTAAATTATTCGATAGTTCAACAATATATGGGTATGCAGGTCAAACTTTATATGTAGATGCAGAAACAAATGTAATTTATAACGAGTTAAGCGCAAATAGTTACCAATGGAGTACAGGAGATCATACCAATGGGATTTATATTAATCAGCCAGGAGATTATACCGTAACAGTTAAGTTTGGTAATGGTTGCGAAATCTCAGAAACAGTAACAGTAGTTTTTGATACGTTTGACTCTCAATTGCTAAGTGGTGATGTTTGTGGACCAGAAGTAGCATTATTTCCAGGAGATTACGATTCGTATTTATGGTTCGATGGTTCTACAGAGCCAACATATATGGCAACGCAAAACGGAGCTTACTATGTAACTGTATATAAAAATGGTGTCGGGAAAATGTTAAGTACAACAATCTCAATCGTAGGAAACGAGACGCCGGTAATAAGTAAATTCAATAATAAGAAGCTAGGAACAAATATGGTAGCTGAATCTTACCAATGGTATTTAGATGGCCGTCCAATTCCAAATTCAAATTCGAACTCGGTTCTTGCTTTATGGGAAGGTAATTATACCTTAGAGGTAACCAATAGTAATGGTTGTACTGCAATGTCTGAATCGAAGTATCTTGATGGTTCTATTATTAGTAAAATAACCAATCCATTTAGAGTATTTCCTAATCCAACTTCAGGCGACTTAAATCTTTTCTTTGCAGAGGCAATTTCTGGCGAAGCTACGGTAATTGTTTATTCTGTAGATGGGCAAACCGTGTTTAATGAGTCTTATACTATGCTGCCAAATAAAATTAATTTAAGCGAATTAAATAATGGCGTATACATTGTAGAATGTCGTGTTGGAGGCGAATCTTATAAGTCTAAAATAATTAAGAAGTAGTAACAGATTAAAAAAGTAATACCCGTACAGGGTATTACTTTTCTATAATTTTAAATTAAAATTAATATGAAAAAATATATGCTTTTTTTAAGTGCTTTAATGGTATGTCTTACCATAAATGCACAAACAACAGCTGATATAGATAATAGTGAAGCCACAAAACAAATTAAATTTGGGGTGAAAGGAGGCGTGAATTTTGCGAATCTTAACTATGATGGGGATGATTTAGATTTCTCAAGTAAAACCGGATTTTCTGTGGGTGTTATGGCAGAATTGCCGCTTTTTGAAAATGCTGTACTTCAACCAGAAATCATGTACAGTCAAATGGGAGCAGAAACGTCTTATAGAAATGAGCATGTAGACAACAGTTCTTACGATGGTACTATGAGATTAAATTATATTACTGTTCCTGTAATGTTTAAGTATTTTGTTATTGAAGGTTTAAGTCTTCAGGCTGGTCCACAAATTGGGTTCTTAGTAGCGTCTAAGAATGAATATCAAGATGATTTTTTTGGTTTTGAAAATAATGATGAAATGGATTTATCCGATCTTACTAATTCGGTAGATGCCGGTGTTAGCTTCGGGATAGGATATCAATTCATGAGTCATTTTTATTGCGATGCCCGTTATTATTTAGGAATTTCAGAAGTATTTGAAAACGATATTGAAATGTCTAATCGCGTATTTCAACTGTCTTTAGGATACTTTTTCTAAATGTAAATAGCGTATTCGCAAAGGGTTTAATTAATTAAACAGGATGTAATTAGAAATAATTACTCCTGTTTTTTTTATGTTTAAAAAGGGCTTATTGTGGTGTCCTTATTACTTCGTATATGCTATAGAATCGCCAACTTTTAAATTCCATTTATCTGCTAGGCCACCATTCACCTCAAGGACATACATGGCAGGCTTTTCAGAAAACACAGAACTTTCGTCCATTGGTTTTGCATTTTTCCCGATGCTTACTATGGTTTTGTTTGTAGCGAGGTAAATAATATCTAAAGGAATCTGAGTATTCTTCATATAAAACGAACGCGGTGCTTCATCCGGGAAAATAAAGAGCATGCCACGGTTATCTTTCATAGTAGAGCGATACATTAATCCTGTTTCTCTGGCGTATTCTGTATCGGCTATTTCAATATCTAGGGTTTTGATTATAGAATCTGTTTTAGCCTTAAATATCTGTAACTCTCCGTCTTTTCTAAATGAAATTTCGGTAGGTGTAATGTCTACTTTTTTTTCTTCTTTACAAGAAAAAGTAAGTGTTGCCAATCCTAAAACAAGAGCATATATAGTGCGTTTTAGTAAATTCATACCCATTATTTTTAAGCTGTTTTAGAGGTTCCCTTGTACACAAACATAAAATAGAATCCGATTAAAATAAACGGAATACTTAACCATTGCCCTGTGTTTAATGCCCAAGTGGCACGTTCGTCTACTTGTGCTTCTTTAACAAATTCTACAAAGAATCTAATAGTCCAAAGTAAGACTAAAAAGAAACCAAATAGAAAGCCTGGGTTATCTGCCTTTTTGGTTTTTGTATATAAATACCATAAAATTAGAAACACAAACACATAACAAGCCGATTCGTATAATTGAGCAGCATGTCTGTAAGGCACAGCATCTAAAAGATTTTGAAACTGAGGATTGTTTGCAATAGCATTATACGCGCCTTTAGGATTTTTAATTCCTGTTAATTGCATGGCTTCACGCTTGCTATATTCGTCTTGAATAAAACGAACGCCCAAGTTGGAAGTGGTTACTTTTCCTATGATTTCTGAATTTATAAAATTCCCTATTCTAATAAAAATGGCACCTAGAGACACCGGAATAACTATACGATCTAAAATCCACATTAATGGTTTATATTGGTATTTCTTCTGATATAAATACAAACCGAAAATAACACCAATAGCAGCACCATGACTTGCTAAACCTTGAAAACCTGTAAATTCAAATGTAGGATTTGTACGTATTGGTAAAAAGATACTTAAAAAATCTTGCTTAAATAATTCTGGCTGATAAAAGATAACATGTCCTAAACGTGCTCCTATCATGGTTGCCAAAACAGTATAAATAAAAAGCGGATCTAAATACTCTAAAGACACTTTTTCTTTTACGTAAATACGTTTCATAACATACCATCCTAAAAGGAAAGCAGTAACCCACATAAGGCTGTAAAAATGTAGCTGAAAATTGCCAATGATATCAATTCCTGTGGTAGGATTCCAATCGAATTTTAAAAAATGCATAGAATATAGTTTTCAATGGGTAAATATAGACATTTGGATAAGGATTAAAAAAGAATAGGGTGTTAAGGACTATTAAAATTTTAGAAATAAAACCAGGCCTATTAGGGTACTGGATCGTAACCAGAGCCACCCCACGGATGACAGCTAAAAATGCGTTTTACACTTAGCCAACCTCCTTTAAATAAGCCGTGTTTTATAAGTGCTTCTTTGGTGTATTGCGAACATGTTGGATGGTACCTGCACGAGGCAGGAGTAAGGGGAGATATAAAGGTTTGGTATATCTTTACGAGAAATAAAAATGGGGCAATTAATAAGCGCTTCATTTGTATATAAAAAACGGACAAGTAAAAATGCTTGTCCGTGTTATGAGTTTAATTTGTCGAGAATGTAGTGCCATCCTTACCATCGTTTAGCTGAATACCAACCGCAGCGAGTTCATCTCGAATCTTATCAGAAAGTGCAAAATCTTTATTTGCTCGTGCTTCCTGACGTAATTTTATGAGTAAATCGACCGCTCCAGTTAATTTGTCTTCTCCCGTTTCTGCTTGCGATCCGTGAACAAGACCTAGAATATCGAAAGTAAAGGTCTGCATGGTTTCTTTAAGTAGATTTAAATCTGCTTCAGAAAGTGTTGCTTTTCCTTCTTTAATTTGATTGATAAATTTTACGGCTTCAAATAAATGAGCTATTAAGATTGGCGAATTGAAATCGTCGTTCATAGCATCGTAACATTTCTGTTTCCATTCTGAAATGTTAATTGATGAGGTGCTACTAACTTTTAGATGGTCTAAGTCTGAAATAGCATCCATCAATCTGTTAAACCCTTTTTCGCTAGCTAATAAACCATTATTTGTAAAATCTAAAATACTTCTGTAATGTGCTTGCAACATGAAAAAACGAGCTACACTAGCACTAAAGGCTTGAGAAATGTTCTTGTTGTCTCCCGTAAAAATTTCTTCAGGTAGAATATAATTTCCTGTAGATTTTGCCATCTTTTTACCATTCATAATTAACATATTGGCATGCATCCAATAGTTAACAGGTGTTTGATGGTTACATGCTTCTGCCTGAGCAATTTCGCATTCGTGATGAGGGAATTTTAAATCCATTCCGCCACCATGTATATCAAAATGATCGCCCAAATATTTGGTGCTCATGGCGGTGCATTCTAAGTGCCAACCTGGGAAACCGTCGCTCCATGGCGAAGGCCAACGCATAATGTGTTGCGGTTCTGCTTTTTTCCAAAGTGCAAAATCTTGAGGATTTTTTTTGTCGCTTTGTCCGTCTAATTCACGGGTGTTGTGAATTAAGTCTTCTACTTTTCGCTTACTTAATTTTCCGTAATCGTTAGTTTCATTAAATTTTAAAACATCAAAATATACAGAGCCATTAACTTCGTAGGCAAAACCGTTATCGATAATCGTTTTTATTAATTCAATTTGTTCAATAATATGCCCGGTAGCCGTAGGTTCTATACTTGGTGGTAAAAAATTGAATTTATGTAGTATGTTATGAAAATCTACAGTATAACGCTGTACCACTTCCATAGGTTCTATTTGCTCTAAGCGTGCTTTTTTAGCAATGCGGTCTTCGCCTTCATCTGCATCATTTTCTAAATGTCCGGCATCTGTAATATTTCGAACATAACGCACTTTATAACCCAAATGTTTTAGGTAGCGAAAAATAGTATCAAAAGACATAAAGGTTCTTACATTCCCTAAATGTACATTGCTGTAAACGGTAGGTCCGCAAACATACATGCCAACATAACCTTCGGTTATAGGTGTAAACGCTTCTTTTTGACCTGTAAGTGAATTGTAAATTTTAATACTTTGTTGCTTATATAGCTGAGGCATAATTTGGATGATTTAAAATTGCGTCTCTAATTTAATGTAATCTAAGAATTCCCGGCGTGTCTCTTTTTTCTTGAATTTTCCGCCAAATTCGGCAGTTACCGTACTGCTTTCAATATCTCTAATTCCTCTAGAGTTTACGCATAAATGTTTTGCATCTATAACACAAGCCACATCGTCTGTACCTAATACAGCTTGTAATTCTTTTACAATTTGTATGGTTAAACGCTCTTGAACTTGTGGTCGTTTCGCGTAATAATCAACAATACGATTCATTTTAGATAAACCTACAACACTACCATTAGAGATGTATGCCACGTGGGCACGACCTACGATTGGTAATAAATGGTGCTCGCAAGTAGAGTAAACCGTAATGTTTTTTTCAACCAACATTTCACCGTACTTATATTTGTTATCGAAAGTAGACGCGTTTGGTTTTCTACTAGGGTCTAGACCTCCAAAAATCTCTTTCACAAACATTTTAGCGACACGATTTGGAGTGCCTTTTAAACTATCGTCGGTAAGATCTAGTCCTAATGTTTCCATAATATGGCGAACATCGTCTTTTATAATATCTATTTTCTCTTCGTTCGAAAGTTTAAAAGCATCGGCACGCATTGGAGTTTCTGTAGAGCTTCCAATATGGTCGTCGCCTAATGCATCGAACTCTTCTATATTATTATCAAATTTCATTTATCTAAAAAAATAATACTGTTTTAATCCGCAAAGATAAGTAATTCCGTTTTCTTTGAGTTTGAATTAGTAAACAATTAATAGTTGTTTAGGTGGTAAAGAAAAAACAGGTCGTGTTTCTAATTAAAAACCGACCTGTTTTTTTGTAATGTATATAAACGTCTTATAAAGCGAAACTTAATGAGAAGGTTACGTTTGAGTTTCTGGTGTCTAACGATGCTGCATCGACTAAGCCAACGTTATATAGTTGGTATTCGGAATTGCGTTGAGACTGATCGAAAGTAACATCTAATTTAGTGGCTCCGAAACTATACCCCAGTCCTACAGAATATCCTGTTAAATCGCCTAGAGTTTCTCCGTTTTTGTACGGACTTTCCTCAAAACGATATCCACCTCTAAAACTAAGTTGTTTTAATCTGTATTCCCCACCTACGGCAAACGATGATGCCCCTTTTAGCTGATTGTTAATTATGGTGTTTTGTTCTCTAAAATAATCGAGATTAGTTTTAAACTTTGTATTGCCGTAATCTTTATAAGCGTAATCTAAACTAATTAACCCATGAGTTCCAAAAATATAGGCTAAACTTCCCGATAATTTACCAGGTGTTTGTAATTGGTAATCTGGGTGAATATTAATAACGTGCGGATTTATATTTTGATTGTAAGTATTGTCGTTTTCGGTTCTAATAGTAGCAATAGATTGCGAGGTCTCTTCTTGTATGGTATACCATGTTGGAGAATTATACGTGAATCCTACTCTTAAATTATCGGTAGCTTTATAAATTGTTCCTAACTGAAAAGAAAACCCTCCACCAACAGTAGATAATCTGTTTTGGAAATCAACATGATTAACAATAGAACCGCTGTTAGAATTTGCCTCTTGTAAATAGGTAATACGATCGTAATTTATAAAATGAGTATTTAAATTAAGTCCTAAATATAATCTGTCGTTAGCTTGAGTCGCAAAGTTTACGGCTATTTTTCCGTTGTAGCCTGTAGCAGAATAGGAATAATTTTGATTGAAATGCCCCGGCGCTATGTTCGATGTGTATTCTGTGTTTTCATCGGTATTATCTACGGGGTCTATAATATAAGACTCGTAACCTAAAAAGGCTTGCTGATTACCAGAACCATATAACCGACCAATTTCTGAATATGCCTGAGCAATGGATTCGTTACCCAAGGCCGATATTTCGTCTAAGCGCTGCCCTTGCGCATACGCCATAAAATAACTGTCAATAGAGTTTGTATTGACGCCATGTGCAAACCAATTTTCTCTGTAATCCTGAGTTTTATCGTAAGAAATTGCCATGGTGAATTTCTGGAACGAACTGTTTATATTCGGATTGTAAAATACAAAGGCTGTCCCGATTTGAGTAAACTCTGTAAATGAATCGGAATTAGAATCGTATCCGTCAAAGAATTGAGATTCATTTTTTGTATTTATATTGGTTAGTGTTACCGACATATAGGTATCGTTAAACACAGCAGATCCGGCAGGGTTTAAACTGGCGGCAGATAAATCTCCTCCTAATGCACCAAAAGCACCACTTAAAGCTCTAAATCTAGCTGTTCCTACTATGTTATCTTGCGAATACCTCACGGCATCGGTAATGTCTTGAGCGTAAAAAGCAGGCATTGTTAAGATGCCTGCTAGTATAAAAACTATCGTTTTAAAATTCATTCTGTGAATTATAAGATTTATTATCGACCTCGAGAAATACTTCCAGATCTACCACTTGAGCCTCCAGATGTTCTGGCAGGAGTAGAGTAGCTTCTGCTTGGTGTAGAAGTACGTGTACCACTGTTGTACGATCTGTTTGTAGACTGTTGTGTTCTACTAGAAGAATTACTGTTTCTAGTTGTATTATAATCTCTAGAACTTCTATTAGTCTGGTAGCTTCGTCTTGTAGTCGTGTTATTTGTTCTAGATGTCGAGCTACTATTTCTTGTTAGGTTAGGGTATCTGCTACTGCTAGTTGCTCTAGATGTTGTTCTAGAATTCGATGTGCTATAACGGTTACTATTTAAGTATCTGTTGTTTGGGTTGTAAGCAAGACCTCTTCTGTAGCCCATATTGTTACCTTGGTATCTGTTATAACGACCATGGTTCCAATAGCCAGGATGACCCCAGCCGCCGCCCCAGCCCCATCCTGGACCGTAGCCCCAGCCCGGACCATAAGCCCAACCTGGGTAACCCCAGCCAAAGCCCCAGCCACCGTAGTAAGGAGGGTAGAAACCGCCACCCCAACCCCAGCCCCAACCGAAGCCATAATAAGGGTATCCAAATCCACCATACATAAATGGGTCGTTATAAATGGTTACAGAAACACTTCCAACTTCTTGTCCCCAACCACCATTACCGTTGTAATCGTTTTGGCCGTTATAAGTGTCAGTATAAGCGTTACTTTGGTAAGAGTCTACATCTGTAAAAACAGAATCTTGTTCTGCCTCGGCATTATAGCTTTCAATTTCAAGAGTTTTTTCTCTGAAATAATTTTTATAATATACATTATCTGCAGTATCGTTGTCTTCGTAAACTACAACTCTACCGTTATTAGACGTTCCGTAAATGCCATCATTGTTTTGTTGTGCATAATCTTGAGAACTTCCACAAGAGGAAAGGATAAACAAGCTAGAAAGCACAAAAAAGAACGGGGCATTTTGTTTTATAATATCTTTATATCTCATATCGGGATTAAATTTATTGTTGAACATAACAAAAATAGTTAGTTTTGCCGAACTATTTCATGTATTTAACATAGCGGCAATATTTATGCCAAAACAATAATATGAGTAAAAAACTTACAAGCAGAGCAGAAGACTACTCCAAGTGGTATAACGAATTAGTAGTAAAAGCAGATTTAGCTGAAAATTCGGCAGTTAGAGGATGTATGGTTATAAAACCATACGGTTATGCGATATGGGAAAAGATGCAAGCAGAATTAGATCGCATGTTTAAAGAAACCGGTCATCAAAATG
The DNA here is from genome assembly GCF_001685485.1 of Formosa haliotis. Lineage (NCBI taxonomy): Bacteria > Pseudomonadati > Bacteroidota > Flavobacteriia > Flavobacteriales > Flavobacteriaceae > Formosa > Formosa haliotis. Next base: position 3,599,022 of record NZ_BDEL01000001.1, read on the forward strand.
CATACTTTCCGCTATTCGTTCCTAAAAGTCTATTTGAAGCAGAAGAAAAGAATGCAGAAGGCTTTGCCAAAGAGTGTGCCGTTGTTACGCATTACAGATTGCAAAATGATCCTGATAAGCCTGGTAAACTACGTGTAGATCCAGAAGCAAAGTTAGAAGAGGAGTTGGTGGTTAGACCAACTAGTGAAGCAATTATTTGGAATACGTTTAAAGGTTGGGTACAATCTTACAGAGATTTACCTCTTCTTATTAACCAATGGGCAAATGTGGTGCGTTGGGAAATGCGAACACGTTTATTTTTACGTACAGCTGAATTTTTATGGCAAGAAGGACATACGGCTCACGAAACTAAGGCCGAAGCATTAGCAGAGGCAGAGTTAATGAATAATGTATATGCCACTTTTGTGGAAAACTTTATGGCCATTCCTGTGGTTCAAGGTTTAAAAACAGCAAGCGAGCGTTTTGCAGGCGCAGACGAAACCTATTGTATTGAAGCTTTGATGCAAGACGGGAAAGCATTACAAGCTGGTACATCGCATTTCTTAGGCCAGAATTTTGCAAAGGCATTCGATGTGAAGTATACTTCTAAAGAAGGTAAGCTAGATTATGTTTGGGCAACATCTTGGGGGGTGTCTACGCGTTTAATGGGGGCTTTAATTATGACGCATAGCGATGATCACGGATTGGTATTACCTCCAAAATTGGCACCTAATCAAGTGGTAATTGTACCTATATATAAAACCGATGAGCAATTTGAAGAGGTCTCTAAAATGGCTAATGTTATTATGACCGACCTTAGAGCGAGACATATTTCGGTGAAATATGATAACAGAACTACGTTTAGACCGGGAGCCAAGTTTGCGCAACATGAATTACAAGGTGTGCCATTACGAATTGCTATAGGACCTAAAGATCTTGAGAACGGCACTGTAGAATTGGCTAGACGAGACACCTTAACGAAGGAAGTTGTCGCTTTAGATGAGCTTACAGATGTTGTTGAAGGATTAATGACAGAAATTCAAGATACCTTATTTAAAAAGGCATTACAATATAGAGCAGAACACACAACTTTGGTAGATACCTTTGAAGAATTTAAAAAAGTTTTAGAAAATACAGGAGGATTTATCTCGGCACATTGGGACGGAACTGAAGAGACTGAAGACAAGATAAAAGAACTTACTAAAGCTACAATTCGCTGTATTCCAGTGGACTCTGTAGAGGAGGAAGGCGTGTGTGTGTTTAGTGGAAAACCATCAAGCAGAAGGGTGTTATTTGCGAAAGCGTATTAAAATTAAAAATTTTTTCAAAAAACTTTAAAAAGGTGTTGCAACATTCAAAAAAGGTTGTATATTTGCACCCGCAATGCGATAAATAATAACAAAAATCACATTGAAAGTTTTTTGAAAAAATGTTTTGCAAATTAAAATAATAAGTTTTAAATTTGCACACTCAAAAAAAACAATGGCCCGTTCGTCTATCGGCTAGGACGCCAGGTTTTCATCCTGGTAAGAGGGGTTCGATTCCCCTACGGGCTACAATCATTTAATAAGAAAAGATCAAATGGCAAATCATAAGTCATCGTTAAAAAGAATTAGAAGTAACGAAGCTAAACGTTTAAGAAATAGATATCAGCATAAAACGACTCGTAATGCTATTAAGAGATTACGTGACGCTGAAACAAAAGAAGAAGCAGAAGCGTTATATTCTAGCGTAGTTTCTATGATCGATAGATTAGCGAAGAAAAATATTATTCACGCTAATAAGGCATCAAACTTAAAGTCTGGTTTAACTAAGCATATCGCTGCGTTATAAGGATAACAACATACTATATTAAAAAGCTCATCAATTTTGATGAGCTTTTTTTTTGCTTTTATTGTAATAAAAGCAATAGGATACATCGGTCAAGAGCAGAAGTTCTACATGTTTTCTGACTAACCTTCCTAAGTTAATACGCGTTCAATTTATTTTGAAATTAATTTTCTTCATGTATTACAATTGATATTTTGTGCGATTTCAATAACTTTGAGAATCTAGGCCTTTTTAAGTGTAATCTCCATTAATAAATGTGGTTTACAACTTTTATAAGCCTGTTCAAATATTATATCTACAATTTCAATGAAGAAAGTCAATATACACTCCGTTGCTTTAGGTTTAGCACTGGTTCTTTTTATAGTCAATTTAGTTTATATTTTAAGTGGAAATTTACAACAGGCAGGTCCGTTAATGGTTTTGTTTTTCTGTGTACTCGCAATAGGGTTTAAAGGCTATAATGCGTTAAGCGGTTTTGTGTTTACTGCTATGGTTTTTGCAGGAGTTACCTTGGCTTTGTATTATCCCGAATATTTTTTAAGGGTTGGCAATGTCGAATTAACCGTACTTATAATACCACTCATCCAGGTTATTATGTTTGGTATGGGAACCTCTATGAGTGTTAAGGATTTTGGAGCCGTTATTAAATCTCCTAAAGGTGTTTTTGTAGGGGTAACAGCACAACTAGGAATTATGCCAATTATGGGATACTTTTTAGCAAACATAAGCGGATTTCCTCCAGAAATTGCTGCAGGAATTGTACTTGTAGGTTCTTCTCCAAGTGGTGTGGCCTCCAATGTTATGGCGTATTTAGCAAAAGCTAATTTAGCGCTTTCTATTACCATAACTTCTATTGCTACGCTCATGGCGCCTTTTGTAACTCCGTTATTAATGAAATTTTTTGCCGGTCAATTTGTTGAAATAGACGTGCTTACCATGATGTGGAGTATAGTGAAGATGATTATTATACCTATTGGAGCTGGATTATTAGTAAATCATTTATTTAATCATAAAATTGATATTCTGAAGAAAATATTACCAACTATATCTATGTTGGGAATTGGGTTAATCATTGTGATTATAACTGCTGCCGGACGAGATAATCTTTTAGATATTGGTGGACTATTATTGGGTTTAGTTTTGATTCATAATGTATTCGGATACTTTTTAGGCTATTGGTATGGTCGATTATTGAAATTGAGTGAGCAAGACTCAAGAACGATTGCTATAGAAGTTGGGATGCAAAATGGAGGATTGGCTTCTGGTATAGCAAATTCGTTAGGAAAAATAGGAACTATGGGATTAGCGCCGGCCGTTTTTGGACCTTTAATGAACGTGACAGGATCGATTCTGGCTTCGTATTGGCATAAAAAGCCACCGTTAGATTCTAAATCCGATTAATTTGTTGGCATTTAAGGTAGGGGCAGAGAATTTTTGATAGCTATTTAATTCTACATCTTTAATCTAGTTTTATGCATAGTTTGTCTTTGATAAACCATGTTGAGATATAATTAAAAATAACTGAAAAATGACACCAAAGCAAGTCGAAAGAATTCAAAATAAAATAAAGAAAATCAAACGTGAACTTGCTGCAGATAAAAAACATTGGGGAGGATTTTACCATGACGGTAGAGGACTTAGATATTTACCTCCAGAATTGTATTTAAAACTAAACGATTATTCAGGAGCTTTGAGATATTTTAATTGGTTCGACAAAAATTTTCCTGAGGACTCCGGATTTCCAATATTTCTCTTTGAATGGACAATTACGCTTTTCAAGAAGAAAAAAATTAAACTTGCTGAGAAAAAAGCTTTAGAAACATTTTACTCTAATACTTATTTAATTGACATTTTTTTAGAAAATGAAATGCTACATTTCGACAGATCTGAAAGTTCAAATTGGGAATACACAAGCCTAGTAGAAAATTTAGAATATTCGAAAAACCAGGAAGAACTGAGTGATTTCGCTAATTGGCTGACTGACTTTACAACAACGAAAACATTTTATGTTTTTGCTAATAAATACATTGAAATTGAGACAGAATTAAAACATGAACCAATAGGCGAGAAAAGATCAAAGCTAGTTAATGAAAAATTCCAATTACGTGAAAATCTAAAATAATAAACTTCTTCCAACGCCATTTATAAAAAATGCTACTTTATTTCTTGCCTAAAGTCTTGCGTCTTTTTATGAACTTCTGATTTTCCTTCGTGAAATCCTGGCTGCCAAAAACGGATACTTCCTAAATAAAACCATGGGCAATTTCTCTAAACTAAAATGCTTTACTTGCTTGGTATTTTAAAGCGCATTCCTATATATAATTCTCTACCACGAGTTGGTCCCCAAACAGAACTGGTGTCGAAATAGGGACCAAAAGGATCTTGCCAGCTAATAATAGGTTGTTCTTGTCTAAAATCGAAAATATTTTCGCAGCCGGCATACAATTCAAACTTGTTTAAATTATACGTAAACTGAGTGTTTACTAGCATATAGGTTTCAGAAAAATCTGGCCTTTGAAATTCTATTGGATTACTTTGGGTATTTGGTAAACGCTGTTCTCCGTACCAATGAAAATTCAAATCTATCCTAAACTTATTCGATAAAGGTTTATAACCTAAAGATGTTACTACTTTGTGCTTCGGATTAAAAGGTAACTGTTCTTTTTGGTTGTCTATAACCCGATATACATCAAGAAAACTGTAGCCCGTTTTAAATTCTAACTGTTGCCAAAAATTTAAATACACCTCTGTCTGAAAAACATTACTTCTACTAGTTCCTGTAAAATTTGAAATATAGGCTTTAGTAGGATCTGTGTCGTAATCGGGAAATATCTGATTTTTAAAGCTTGTTCTATAGTAATCGGCACTTATAAAACCAGACATATTATCGGTGTCGAATTTCTGGGTAATATTTATTCCCATATTCAAGGCTTTTTCCGGTTGCAACTGTTCTTCAAAAATAATATCTCTAGAGCTAGCTAATAAACCAATGTTTTCGCTAAATAGGTTTACCGTACGCCACCCGGTACCGATATTTGCCCTTATAATGGTGCTTGGTGTAAGGTCGTATTTTAGAAGTGTTCTTGGTGTTACTTGAGTTCCAAATTGGTTATGGTTGTCTAAACGAATCCCTAGAATCCAAGTCAGTTTATCATTCAGTAAACTCATCGTGTTTTCTGCAAAAGCACCAATAATGTTTTCGTTTCTAAAATAATCTCCGTCATAAGTACGTTGCAGCGTATTATCTGTAAATGCTATGTCTTCATCTATATCTAAATGACGGAAACTCAGTCCTGTTTTTAAGGCATGATTCCCGTAATTTAATTCATATTGAAGGTTAGCATAAAAGTTGGTTTGGTTGGCATCATATTTTACTGTTCCAAAATAAGATTTCTGGTCTTGATAAAAGCTTGAGGCATAAAGAACAAAATGATGTTGGTCGTTTAAGCGCAAGCCTGTCTTCGTCCAAATTTCTGGTTGATTAATGTTTACCGTCTGACCGTAAACCGTGTTACTCCCTTGATCTGTATCGGCATTAAAATTGGTTTGCCCGCCTATACGCTGTTCGTTTACATAGCGTACCGTTACTTTACTGTGCCATCCCCAATGGGCTTCATTTCCGTAGTTTAATTTATTATATACCATATAGCGCGTTAGCTTTGGCAAGTCTAAAAATGTATCTTCATCTTTGTCGAAAGCATTGGCCGGTTGTACGGTATGAACCGCTGTAAGATTACTCCATTTTCCTTTTTTAAACGCATAATTAGCATTAAAATGTTTTTCCGAAAAACTATTTATATAGGCGTTTAGCAAGAGTTTATCTGTATTTGTCGGGTCTTTGGTTTCAACATTTATTTGTCCGCTTATGCTTTCAAAACCTTGTAGCACGCTATTGGCACCTTTCGAAATAAAAATATTATCTACTAAAGTTCCAGGAATACTACTTATGCCGTAAGTGTAGGTTAAACCTTGTATCATAGGAAAACCATCTATTAGCACTTGGTTATATACACCAGAAAGCCCTAGAATTCGTAGTTCTTTAGAGTTTGTAATAACATTTGTGGTTTGTGGCTGCACGGTGGTTTGCGTTTCAAAACACCCTGCTAAATCGCAACAGGCCGCCTTACCTAATTCGGTTTGCGTAATATGCTCCGTTTTTATAGGATTTAAATTAGAAATGAGCACGCCGTCTCGCTGGCCTTTTATAACTACTTCATTTAGTGATTTTGAAGCCTTTAATGTAAAGTTCACAAAGGTCTGATTTGTTACTTTTAGGGTGTCTGAAGTGTGGCCAACATAACTTGCAACAAGTACAGATGTTGATGTGCTTTTTGTACTTAAACTAAATTCACCATTAATATCGGTGGTTGTTCCGGTTGTTGTATTTGCCCAATAAACACTTGCACCAACAAGCGGCTCATTAGTATCGTTGATTACTTTTCCTGTTATATTTTGAGCGAACAAAACATACGGGAATAGCAAACCAACAATGAATATGTAGTTTTTCATTGTTAACTAAGTTGTAAAAATTTAAGCGAACTAAAAGGACGCTTTAAAAACGCTGATTACTGTTTTACTTTGTAAGGTCTGTCGTCAGGATTTTCACAACCTGGAGTATTCTGAATGGCAGAAAAAATATCTTCTTCTGTAACAAGTTCTGGGTTATACGCAATATCAAACGCAGTTGTAGGGCCAGTTTTACCTGCAGTACATGTGGTAACGCCTTCTAGTTTTTCAACGTTGGCAGCTATTGTTTTTAAGTCATTTGCACAGGTAATTCCCTTAACTTTAGTTGTTATGTTTTTAATATTAGCAGTAGTTTGTGCTTGTGTAGCATTTGATTGTGCGAAAGTTGCTGTAGTAGAGGCTAACATCATAGTAATAGCCAATGCGAAAATATGTGATAATTTCATGTGTTCTGATTTTGAATTGTATAATAAATTGAAAACCCTAAGTTAGGTACTTTTTAATGTAGATAGAATAATTATACAAATTGTGGCGGTTGCCAAAAATCAGAAATAAATTGTGATGCTAAAAAAGATTGATAATTAAAATATTGTTCTGTCGAAATATCGATTTGTGGTGCTGGTAAAAAAGGCGAGCTTATACAAATTAATAAACAAGAACAACACGCCTGAAACGGGTTGCACGTTTCGGTATTCTCGGAATGATCTTCAGTGTTTTTAGTTTCGGGAGTTAAATTGTGGTTGCTTACAGAACAGCACGGCTTCTCTGCATTTGCAACAAGCGATGTAGAACCTATTCCCGATTTAACAGAAAGGCAGAATACCAAAAGGGTTAATATGTAGGCTACTAATTTCATTAATGGTTGTAAATTTAATAAAAATCTTTTTACTTTTTTAAGGGTTGCGAAAATACCTTGATAAGACGACTTTAGGATTTTTTATACTCAAAGAAATTGAACCTAACTTTTAGGCGCTCAAAGCAATTTTAAGAATTATAAATAGTATTTTTGAAGCTTTAATCCATTTAATTTAAGGTCATGAAAGTTTTTGTTTCTGGTTGTTTTGATATGTTGCATAGTGGTCACGTCGCTTTTTTTAAAGAAGCTTCTACCTATGGCGATTTATATGTTGGTTTAGGGTCTGATAATACGATCATGGATCTTAAAGCAAGACACACTATTAATTCGGAGCAGGAACGCTTATATATGGTTAAGTCAATTCGTTATGTAACAGATGCATTTATTAATCGAGGAAACGGAATCTTAGATTTTGAAATGGATATTAAGGATTTAAAACCGGATATTTGTTTGGTTAATGAAGACGGACATTCATTCGCGAAAGAAAAATTGTGTGAAACTTTAGGCATAAAGTACATTGTTTTAGCCAGAATTCCTGAAGCAGGATTGCCAGCACGTTCAACTACCCAAATTAGAGGTGGAGTTGGAAGTCAGTTACCTTATCGACTGGATTTAGCAGGAACTTGGATCGATCAGCCTGATCTTTCAAAAATCCTACCGGGTTGGGCCATTACAATTTCTTTAGAACCTATTTTAGAATATAACGAACGTAGTGGCATGTCTACGTCTACTAGAAATGCGGCAAAGACTATTTGGCCTTATCAGTTACCTTTAGAGAAACCGGAAAAATTAGCCGAAATATTATTTCGATACGAAAACAGACCTGGTAATACTCTTGTTTCGGGGGCTCAAGATGCCATTGGAATATGTGTTCCCGGATTAACACGGCATTACTATAATGGAGATTATTGGCCAGAAACCATCGAGAAAGTTTACGATGAAACAATTTTAGATTGGTTGGAATCGCATCTTTATATGGTAACCCTGTGGCCGCGTCCAGAAGGTACAGATTTATTGACAGACACACAGATTACTAAAGAAGCCATTACAAAACTAACTCAAGCTTCAGATAAATGTTGGAACGGTATTATGAATCGTGACTTAAAAATGTTTGGAGAAGGTTTTTCTGAATCTTTCGATGCGCAAACAAGCATGTTTCCGAATATGTTAACTAACGATATTCAAGCTGTGATAGATCAATATAAAGACACGGCAATTGCATGGAAATTATCAGGAGCTGGTGGAGGAGGCTATTTAATATTGGTGTCTGATAAGCCTATTAAGAATACCATGAAGATTAAAATTAGACGTTGGGATTTGTAAAAGGAATTATTGCTAATTGAAATTGTATATTTAAGCGAATTACTTAAGTGTAAGGCGTAAATAGATGATTTATTTGGTGTAACTCATTTGTTATCAGTGTAATGATGGTGAAGGAACAAGTCTTGTTGTGATAAATAATGGATAAAGTTAAAGGAAGTGATCGAATGTTATTCAAAGTATGGAAAATAAAAAAGGTAACAAAACAAAACATGTTTCATTACCTTATAAATTAAAGAATATTAAATTTTACTTCTTAATAAAGCGTTTACTTACTCCATTAAGTTTAGATATATATGTGCCATTTGCTAAGTTTGAAATATCAATTTTAAGATATTCTCCATCTGTGTTTTTAACTTCTTTTTCTATAACAATTGCTCCAGTAGTATTATAAATTTTTAAAGTACCAAAAATTTGACTACCTAAAGAATTAGCAATATTTATATTTGCTGAGGCAGGATTAGGATATGACAATGCTGTTTTTCGAGTTATTAAGTCAAGCTGTTCGTTAGATAAAGTACCTGCTTCGATATTGTACACATCTTTAATGGTATACTCTCTATTGTACTCATAAAAAGCATCATGATAAACAAATAATTTATAGTTGTTATTTAGTCCTTTAATTATTTTTGCATCCTCTCTATTTCCAAAATCCATTAATAGCTCTGCGTTTTCATTAAATAAAAGTAGTTTGTTTTCTGTACTGTTTAATTTGATTCTAACAATAAATTCAATCAAGTCGTTAGAGTTGAATAATTTGTCGGTAAACATGTCAATCCATATAAGTTCATAACTAGGGTCAATAGGTAATGTGATTGTTTTATAAAGAGTATGATCTTCATTATATATTTTAAGAACATAATCTGTAGCAGTGTCATATGTATAATGAAAAGCTTTATCTTCAGTTTTAAAATAACCTTCATTAGTGTCGTGAATGTTTCCCCCAATTTCATATGTGTGTTCAAGGGTTAGTTGTGCAAAAGAAAGAGATGAAATTAGTAAAGCAAATACAGTGGTAGTAATTTTTAGCATATTAAAGATTTTTATGAATTTATAGTATTTATTGATGTTGAATTAGGTTTAGATATTATTACGGAAAAATAATTGTTTTAGGCTTTATTAGTGCTTTTTTATATTTCCTAAAGAATAATTAAATTACTATTTAAAGAGCTTATTATAGTTTATTTATAATAAGTGAACTATGGTGTTTTTTTTATTTCATAATTTTTTTAAGACACGAAAGTAATACTTCATTTTGTATTTCCTTTACGGCTACCCGTAATGGAGGAAATAAAAGGATAGCACATTTTTAATTACAAGTAGAATAGGTAGATTATTTACTAAAAAGAAAAGGTGTATTTTTTTTAAGAAACATCTCTTAAATAGCTTTAAAATTAGATTAGAGGAAATAATTTTCCCTCTAAGTTCTATTTTGTAGCAGAGAAAAAATCCTTAAGGATAAATTAAAAAGAAAACTTAAGAGCTAAATGCTAGTTTTTCTGCAAACGGAAATAAAAAAAGGGTTTCAATTTCTTGAAACCCTTATAAACAGTAGTGACCTCGACAGGATTCAAACCTGTAACCTCTTGAGCCGTAATCAAGTGCGCTATTCAGTTGCGCCACGAGGCCTTTTTTGTGGGTGCAAATATATGAGATATATTAATACGTACCAAATTATTCGCAGGTCTTTTTTTATTTTTTTTGTCCCTATAAAATCGTTAAAAAACAAGGGGTATTGTTCTGTTGGAAAAGATGGTGTTTAACGCGTTAACAATCAGTTTAATTGGTGTGTTGTTATACAATTTCTGCACTCAAACCAGCTTCTAATAACATCGTACAACGCGGCTCTAATTCTTTATACGGACCTGTTTTAACTGTGCATTTTCCTTTATAATGAACAATTATAGAACATTGTTCAGCTTGTTCTGCAGTATGGTCGCAAGCATAAATAAGTGTATCTATTACATGGTCGAAGGTATTAACTTCGTCATTATATAACACAATTTCATTTTCCTTTTTTGTGACCGTTTCAACGAGAACTTCCTCTAATACTTCTTCCTTAGTACTCATTTCTAATAGTTTTTGTTACTAATTTAAAAATTTTAATGCAACCCAATTATTTCGTTCTAGTTTTTCGCTTAGTTTTAACATATTTTTGTTGCATTCTGCTTCAATTGTAGGAATATCTCCATTATAAAATCCGCTTAAAAATAAGCTGCCGTTTTCATTAAGGCATGACGCATAGGTTTTTATGTCGTTTAATAAAATGTTACGGTTAATGTTAGCAATAATAACATCGTAAGATTTTCCTTCTAATAAACTAGCATCTCCCTCGTAAACCGTGATGTTTGTACAATTGTTACGTTCTACATTTTCTATACTGTTTAAATAGCACCAATTGTCGATATCTATAGCATCTATTGGTTTTGCACCTTTCATTTCTGCTAAAATGGCTAAAACTCCAGTACCACATCCCATATCTAACACCGATTTACCTTCAAGGTTAGCATTTAATATATGTTGAATCATCATGTGAGTGGTTTCGTGATGTCCAGTACCAAAACTCATTTTAGGCTCGATAACAATATCGAAAAGCGTATCGAATTTATTATGAAATGGTGCCCGTACGGCACAAATATCATCTACAACTATCGGGTTAAAATTCTTTTCCCATTCTTCATTCCAATTGGTTTGTTCTATATCTTCAAAAGTATAGGTGATTTCAAACTCATCTGAATCTAAAATTTGAATGTCTTCAAGAATATTGGCGTTCCATTCTGCTTTTTGGATATAGGCGGTGACACCCATTTCGGTTTCAACAAAACTTTCAAAACCAGCATAGCCAAGTTCTGCGATTAATATTTCTACTCCAGGTTGTAAAGGAGATACCTTAAACTCGTATCCTATATATATTTCGGCCATCTTATTTTTTTGTCAAATTTACTAAGTATATCGCAGATACGATTGAATTTGTATCAAAATTAGGAATTCAAAAGTTGAATTCTTGTTGATGGCGTGTGGAATGGTTTATATCTGCTGAAAATAGAACATAAAAAAAGAGACTCTCTAAAAGTATTAAAATCCGTCATTCTGAATTTATTTCAGAATTTTTTCACATGGATAAACAAATATGTGAGAACCTGAATCAAGTTCAGGTTGACGAAAATTCAATTTCTTTAGACAGTCTCTTTTTAAATAAAACTTTACCTTTTTATTTCAGATTAAAACGCATTTACAATCGCAAAGAAATCATCTGCATTTAAAGCAGCACCTCCAATTAAACCACCATCTACGTCTGGTTTAGAGAAAATTTCTTGAGCATTTCCTGGTTTTACACTTCCGCCGTATAATATAGAAACGCTATCTGCAACGTCTGCACCATATTTGTCGGCTAAAGTTTTTCTAATAAAAGCATGCATGTCTTGTGCTTGCTCTGGGCTAGCTGTTTCTCCAGTACCAATTGCCCAAACAGGTTCGTAGGCTAAAACTATATTTTTAAATGCAGCAGCATCTAAATGAAATAAGGCATTTTTAATTTGACTACCTACAACGGTTTCATGATTATCGGCTTTTCTGTCGGCTAATTCTTCACCAAAACAAAATATAACACGCATATCGTTTGCTAAAGCAGCATCAACTTTTTTAGCTAATAATTCGTCGGTTTCGTTAAAATAAGCACGGCGTTCGCTATGTCCTAAAATTACAGTTTTAACGCCCACACTTTTAAGCATACTAGCACTTACTTCTCCTGTATAGGCTCCGCTTTCTGCAAAGTGCATGTTTTGAGCAATCACTTCAATACTAGTGTTTTTTAGGGTATTATAAGATGCCCAAAGATTAGTAAAAGTTGGTGCAATCATAACTTCGGCATTAGAAGTTATGCTTTTGTTTTTTAATGCCGTTAGCAACGTTTCTGTTTGTGCTAAATCATTATTCATTTTCCAATTTCCTGCAACGATGTTTTTTCTCATAATATAATATCTTTTAAAAGTTTATTGAAGTTTTACTTTCGGATCTAACCAAGCATATAGTATATCTACAAAAATATTGATTATTATGAATAACAGCGCAATAATTAGCACAGATCCCATAATAACTGGTAAATCTAAAGTATTTAAAGCATTTACTATTTCTTTTCCTAAGCCGTTCCATCCAAATACATACTCTACAAATACGGCTCCAGCAAGCATAGATGCAAACCATCCCGATATTGCTGTAACCACTGGATTTAAGGCGTTTTTTACAGCGTGTTTAGTTATAATTTGAAATTCGGTTAAGCCTTTTGCACGTGCTGTTCTTATAAAATCTTGATTAAAAACTTCTAACAACGAATTACGCATTAATTGTATAACTACAGCTAAGGGGCGTATGCCGAGCACGATGGCCGGAAGGATTAGGTTTTTCCATTTTATATGCATGGCTTCTCCAAAATCGTCTAGTTCGTATAAGCTTCCTGTCATTTCTAAATGGGTAACATTATGAAGCAGATATCCAAAAATCCAAGCGAATAAAATAGCACTAAAAAACGACGGGACACTCATGCCAATAGTGCTTAAAAACTGTATGCTTTTATCGAGAAAGGTATCTATATATAAAGCCGAAATAATACCTAGAAAGACTCCTAAAATAATGGCAATAACAATGGCAGAAACGGCTAAAATGAATGTGTTTGGCAAGGTTTCTGCTAAAACGCTACTCACTTTTTTACCTTGTTTAGTAAACGATTCTCTTAAATAAGGCTTTTTTAAAACGATGTTAGTATGGCCTAAACGAAATAGCGTGATAGCACTGTATTTTCCTTCTCGTAAATAGGTGTAATCTTCAGGATTTGAAGAATGAAAAGAGAGCGGTGATAAATCGTTTAAATAATATCCGTACTGTGTACTTAGCGGTTTATCGAAGCCATATTTTTGTTTAATAATGGCCAGTTGTTCGCTGTCTTCATTCTGCCCTAACATCATTTGAGCAGGATCGCCAGGTAACACATTAAATAAAAAAAAGATAACGGTAACTACTCCAAACAATGTTAGCAATGCATAAAACAATTTATTTAGAGTGTAGTGTATCACAGATTAATTCACTTTGTTAAGATTTAAATCGTCTACGTCGTTCCAATGGACTTTTTGCGTAACCGTTCCTTTTTCTAAAACAAGAATTCCAGGATTAGAACGTATTATGGTTTTTAAAGCGGTTTCATCGGTAAAATAAAAATCGAATTTAAAATGTAATTCTTCTTTTAATTTATTTTGAATTTCATCTCCAGAAGCGGTTAAGCCTATAACTTTATACCCGTTTTCCAGAGCCTTATCCGATACATTTTTAATCGCTTGTAAACCTAATTTTTCAGATTTTTCTAAATTGTACGCTACTAATAATACCACGTGGTCTTCGTGTAAAATTTGCTCGGTAAAATCTTCGCCATTACGTTCTATTGTAAAATCGTGAATTGGAGGTTCGTATCCTGGGTCGATAACTTCGGTGTCTACACTAACAAATTCGCCATCAACAGTAGGGTAGGAGCCTTTGGTTTTAATAACTTCTTCCTTTCCGTTTACATTAAATGTCCATAAATAATCAATATCTGCTTTTGGAGCATCTTCAGGAACTATCATGTTCTCCCATAAATTAGCACCTATTTTATAGGGTCTAAAATCTTTTACAGGCAAATGCATAAGCACGTGATATCCGAAACTTAAGCAAGCTATAAAACCTAAAAGCGCAACAATTGTAAGTCCGAATCGGCCAAATATTGGTTTTATATGTCTCATGCCCGCAAATAGAATTAAGATAAAAAATAAGAGCACGATATCTTTGGTAAACGATTCCCAAGGCGTCAGTTTAATGGCGTCTCCAAAACATCCGCAATCAGTAACTTTATTAAAGTATGCCGAGTAGAAGGTTAAAAACGTAAAAAAGATAATCATGAGTAGTAAGCTCCATACCGTAAATTTTGGTTTATACCCTATGAGCAGAAAAATTCCCAGAAGCACTTCAAAAATAACGACCATTACCGAAATCATAAGCGCATAAGGCTCTAATGCAGTTAAGTTAAGCACGGCAGCGCTAAAGTACTCTTCTAATTTAAATGAAAAACCTATGGGGTCGTTAAGTTTTATTAAACCTGAAATAATGAATAATACACCAACGAAAATTCTACTAATATTTACTAATACTTTCATGAACTGGGGGAACTTTGTATACTCTTAATTTAATCTATTTTGCGTCTAAATGAATTAATGCAAATACCGAATAGTTTATCATATCCTGGTAATTGGCATCTATACCTTCACTCACTAATGTTTTGCCTTTATTGTCTTCTATTTGTTTTACGCGAAGTAATTTCTGAAGAATTAAATCGGTTAACGAACTTACCCGCATATCACGCCACGCTTCGCCATAATCGTGATTTTTGTCGAGCATTAATTGCTTGGTTTGGGCAATTTTTTGGTCGTATAAATCGGAGGCTTCTATCGTGCTTAGGTCGGGCTGATTGGCGACACCTTTTTCTAGTTGAATTAAGGCCATAATACAATAATTAATCACACCAATAAATTCTGAAACTTCATCTTCATCTACTTTATGAACGTCATTTTCCTGTAAACCACGAATACGTTGTGCTTTTATAAAAATCTGATCTGTTAACGAAGGCAGTCTTAAAATACGCCAAGCACAACCGTAATCTTTCATCTTATTGATAAACAAACTTCTACACATGGTTATTACAGCGTCGTATTGTTTTGAAGTATCTTGCATAAATTGAATTGAATTTTCCGTAAATTTCGCATAATTTAATTGAATTACAAACTTAAAGCTTTTCTATATCTGTTTTGACAAAAACTATTAATTGCAACGGCCAACTCGTAGATATTTCAACCCCTCGTGTTATGGGGATTTTAAATCTTACTCCCGATTCGTTTTACGACGGTGGAAACTATAAAAATGAAAAAGATGTTTTATTTCAAGTAGAACAAATGCTAAAAGATGGGGCTACATTTATTGATGTAGGCGCGTATAGTTCGCGACCAAATGCCGATCATGTTGGTGAAGCTGAGGAGTTACAACGGATTTTGCCAATTGTAGAATTGCTTTTGAAGACATTTCCAGAATTAATCTTGTCTATAGATACTTTTAGAAGTAACATTGCTAAGGCCTGTGTTGAAGCTGGCGCCGCGATAATTAATGATATTTCGGCAGGACAATTAGATGATTTAATGCTTGAAACTGTAGGACAATTAAAAGTCCCTTATATTATGATGCATATGCGTGGTACACCGCAAACCATGCAAACACATACGCAGTATACCGATTTGCTAAAAGACCTATTGTTTTATTTTTCAGAGCGTATCGCTTCTGCAAGGCAACACGGCATCGTGGATATGATAATAGATCCGGGCTTTGGATTTTCTAAAACGCGAGAGCAAAATTTTGAATTACTAAGAAAATTAGAGCTCTTAAATATTACCGAATTACCTATGTTGGTGGGTGCTTCTAGAAAATCTATGATTTATAAAACCTTAAACACTTCGGCAAAAGAAGCCTTAAATGGAACCACTGTAATTAACACTCTTTGTCTTCAAAAAGGCGCTTCTATTTTAAGAGTTCACGATGTTAAAGAAGCTATGGAATGTGTCACTTTATATAATGCCTTAAATCTCTAATATGAAACAGTTTTTTTTACTCCTAATATTTTTGGTTTGCATAAGTTGTAGTGGCGAGAAAGAATTACAACTTTCAGAAATAATGCATTCTAAAATTTTCGATATAAAAGATGTGTCTCCGGCCTATTTGTTTTACGATCTGGAAGCAGAAGATAGTATCTCTTTAAATAAGCAAAATTTAATTAGTACTACTAATTGGTTGGTTAATGTAGATAAGCGGCTTACGCTTAAGCAAGCCATTCCTGTTTTAATAGGATTGCAAAACAAAAAGCGCGATGCCTCTCATAAAAATAAAGATGCCAAAAATTATTTTACAGCCTTTAATCCCGAAAAGAAAACCTTATGTTTTATCGAGTTTACAAATGTGATATATCATGCAGACACTTCGGTAAATCAATATATTAAAGCCGGAAACATTACTCCCGATATTGTAACCGTGGGCGTAGAGGGAATTCGTTTTCAGGATACAACTTATTCCGCAGAAAAATTTATATCGTTACTAAATTCTACGCCAGATAAAGACTATAAATTTATTTTAAATTTAGATAAACAATTACCATTTCAAGAGTATATGCATATAAAAGATTTGTTATTAACGGTTACAAATTCTTCAATTTTAATCAATACCAACGAGTTTATATTTTAATCTTAAAGTGTTACATTTACAAAAAACAACTGCCCTTTGGAAATCTTTAGAGATCTTTTAAAATTCACATTAGTCGACATAATAGATGTCTTTTTAGTTGCCCTGCTGCTTTACTATGTATACAAATTGGTAAAAGGTACAGTGGCTATTAATATTTTTATTGGTATTGTAATAATTTATATTATCTGGAAAATTACCGAAGCCTTGCACATGCAGTTGTTAAGTAATATTCTTGGCGGATTTATAAGTGTAGGAATGTTTGCCTTAATTGTAGTATTTCAGCAAGAACTCCGTAAATTTTTATTAATGATTGGGTCTACCAATTTTAGTAAAAGCCGTCATTTATTTAATCAGCTTAAATTTTTGCATACAGAAAGTAGCGATGAAACCAATGTTGATGTTATAATTTCTGCTTGCACCAAAATGGCCTCTACAAATACCGGAGCTTTAATTGTTTTTGAACGTAATAATAATCTCGATTTTCTTGCCCATACGGGAGACGAAATGAATATTACGGTAACACAGCCTATTATAGAAAGTATCTTTTTTAAAAATAGTCCGTTGCACGATGGGGCAATAATTATAGCCAATAACATTGTAAAAGCCACTCGTGTTATTTTACCTGTAAATAACGATAAAAACTTGCCACAACGTTTTGGATTACGTCACCGAGCTGCGGTTGGGGTTTGCGAAAAAACAGATGCCCTAGCATTAGTTGTAAGTGAAGAAACTGGGCAAATTTCTTATTTTAAAAATGGCGAATTTATAATGTTCGACTCTATAGAAGAGCTAACAACCTTAATTAAAAACGATTTGGCTTAGGCCGAAAGTTCTTTTAAGAATTGAACTTCGTATAAATTTTTATAGAATCCGTTTTCAATTTTAAGAAGTTCGTCGTGAGTGCCTTGCTCTACAATTTCACCAGCATCCATAACTATAATTTTATCGGCTTTAATAATGGTTGCTAAACGGTGTGCAATGACGATAGATGTTCTGCCTTTGGTTATTTTATCTGTAGCATTTTGTATTAACTGTTCTGAATACGAATCTACAGACGATGTCGCTTCGTCTAAAACCAAAATACTAGGATTGGTTACATAGGCGCGTAAAAATGAAATTAACTGACGTTGGCCAGAAGACAACATAACACCACGTTCCTTAACATTGTATTGGTATCCGCTAGGTAGACTTGAAATAAAATCATGCACCCCAATATCCTTAGCCGCTTGTATAACTTGCTCCTCGGTAATGTTTGGATTATTTAATGTGATGTTGCTTAAAATGGTATCGGCAAACAAAAATACGTCTTGTAAAACGACAGCGATTTGAGAGCGTAAAGAGGAAAGTGTAAACTTTTTAATATCGGTAGAATCTATAGCAATTACACCTTTGTCTATTTCGTAAAAACGGTTTAATAAATTTATAATTGTCGATTTTCCAGCACCTGTAGCGCCAACAATAGCAACGGTTTGGCCTGCTTTTACTTCGAATGAAATATCTTTTAAAACCACTTCGTTTTCAACGTAACTAAAGCGTACTTTTTTAAATGAAATATCGCCTTTAAATTGATTGGCAATTAAGGTTCCAGAATCGTCAATTTGCGAGGTAGTGTCTATCACTTTAAAAACACGTGTTGCGGCAACCATACCCATTTGGAAGGTGTTAAACTTATCGGCAATTTGTCTTAATGGTCTAAATAACATCGGAATCATCATTACAAAAGCTGTTAAATCTCCTAGCGACGAGGAGTTTCTCATTACCGCGTCAATACCACCATACCATGCTACAAGTCCAATTGTGATGGAAGCCGATAATTCGGCAATAGGGAAGAAAATCGAGTTGTACCACACCGTTTTTAACCAACCTTTTTTATGGCGTTCGTTAATGGTTTTAAAGTTTTTATACTCGGTTTGCTCGCGTGTAAATAATTGTAGAATTTTCATTCCTGTTACACGTTCTTGAACAAAGGAATTTAAATTAGAGACTTCGGTTCTTACTTCCTCAAAGGCCTTTTTCATATACTTCTGAAAAAGTCTTGTGGCATATAAAACCAGAGGCAACATTAAAAATACGATGATGCTTAATTTCCAATTCATAATCACCATAACACCGGCTACCACAACCATGGTTAAGGCATCTCTAAAAATCATAAATAAGCCTTCTCCAAAAATATCAGCAATCCGTTCCATATCGGTTACAGAACGCGTTATAAGAACACCTACCGAAGAGTTATCGTAATACTTCATTTTAAAACGAAGCATATGGTTAAATAATTTTACACGAATATCTTTTACAACACTTTGTCCTAACCAGCCCGAATAAAAAATAAAAATTAACTGAAAAACAACTTCGCAAACCAATAACCCAATCATAATTAAAATATAGGGTAGAAAGCCCTCGAGTTGTTTGGTGGCAATATTATTATCTATGGCTTGTTGTAAAATATAAGGTCTAACCGCTCCAAAAATAGCCAGTAAAATAACAGATAAAAACACCGTTATAAACACCTTGTTATAAGGTTTTATGTATTGTAGAAGGCGTTTAAACAAACTAAAGTTTATGCTATTTTTTTTTGTGTTATCCATTTAAAGTAAAATCGATTCTGGGTAAATAATTTTTGTTAAATATAAGCCATGAGCAGGAACAGAGTACCCGGCTTCACTTCGGTTTTTAGATGAAATTATACGATGTATATCTGCTACTTCAAGTTTCCCTAAACCTACGTTTATTAGAGTCCCTACTATAGCGCGAACCATATTTCTAAGAAAGCGATCGGCTGTAATTGTAAAATGCAATTCGCCATCTAAGGTTTCTAAATTTACAGCCATAATATTACAATTATACGTTTTTACATCGGTATTACTTTTAGAAAAGCATTGAAAATCTTTATACTGCAATAGTAGTTTTGCTGCGGTTTGCATGTTTTCAATATGTAATGTGGGTTTTACCCAATACGAATCATCAAAATTAAACACATTTTTTTGTAATGCAATACGGTATAAATAGGTTCTGCTTATGGCATTAAAACGCGTGTGCGCATCTGGTTGAACCGCAAAAATGCGGTGTAAAGCCACGTCTTTTGGTAAATACGAATTGAGTTTATAAAGTAGCGTCTGCTCTTCGAATTCGCCATCAAAATCGAAGTGCGCAAACATTTGTTTGGCATGTACTCCCGTATCGGTTCTGCCAGCTCCCATAATGGAAATGTTTTCTTTTAAAATTACCGATAAAGCCTTTTCAATAACCTCTTGTACAGAAATGGCATTGGGTTGATTTTGCCAACCGTGATAGGCTTTTCCGTTATAAGAAAGTTCTAAAAAATATCTCAAGAATAATCGTATTTTTGTTTTTGCAGCCACAAAGATAATTAGTTTTACTAGTTTGAACTCACAATATTCTCTTAATGACAAAAATCCTTTTACTTTCTGATACCCATAGCTATATAGACGACGATATTTTAAAGTATGTAAAGCAAGCCGATGAGGTTTGGCATGCCGGCGATATTGGCGATTTAAAAGTTACAGATGCTATTAAAGCCTTAAAGCCTCTACGCGCTGTTTATGGTAATATTGATGACGCTAAAGTACGTCAAGAATTTCCTGAAAATAATAGATTTATGTGCGAAGGTGTCGATGTATGGATTACCCATATAGGAGGTTACCCTAATCGGTATAATGTCTTGATAAAAGAAGAAATTAATGCCAATCCGCCAAAATTATTTATCTGCGGACATTCGCATATTTTGAAGGTGATGCCCGATAAAAAATTAAACCTGCTACATATGAATCCAGGTGCTGTTGGGAAATACGGATTTCACAAAGTGAGAACCATGTTGCGTTTTACTATTGATGGTACCGATATTAAAGATTTGGAAGTGATCGAGTTTAAAAAGTAGTATTTTCAGTAATAGGTAACTAGCCTAAAACATAACGTCAAGAAAAAATAAAACCCGAAGCACAACCTTCGGGTTTTTACACGCACTAATACTACTAAGATAAAAGGTTTTTTAACGTAACCTGTCTACAGATTTTACAAGATCCTCATCCTTTTTAATGGCTTTATTAGCTAACACTAATAATACGATAGAAATTATAGGAAGGAACATCCCAATACCTTTCTCAGAAACTTGCGTTTCTCCAGATACATTTAGAGACTGATAAACGAAAAATCCTAGTAAAATAAAGTTTAATATGATGTTAAGTCGGCCCAAAACAAATTGAAGCTTCCTGTTTGAATACAAAAAAATGGTGATTATAGATAATAGCCCAGACGCCAGAAATAAGCCAAAAGCGCTGTAAACATCTTCGGCATAAATTAAAACCCCTTCTTGATTTGTCCATAAATTGAACACAAAAATAAGTCCGCAAGATACGATTGCGGCTAAAAGAAGGTAAATGGTTTGTATGCGTTGTATCATTTGTACTATTTAATCTTGACAGCAAAAATAGTAGTTTCTTTGAGAACATTTGTATAAAAAATTAAAATAAAAGTCGTATAATTGCATTAACAACGTACAACCTCCACGGTTTTAGGTCGTTAATTCTTCAGAATAAGATTATATTTTCTTCAGAATAATTCAATATTTAAATTCTAACTCAAATATTCAATTGAACATCAATGTTTGAAATCACTCAATTAAAAGAAATGAAGCTTCCTGAGTTACAGGATATTGCCAAAAAATTAAACATCCCTAAGTTTCGTACTCTTAAAAAATTAGATCTAGTTTATCAAGTATTAGATCATCAAGCAGCAAACCCGAAAGCGGTTATTGAAGCTAAAACAGATACAGCAGTTGCTACTCCCACAGAAGATAATACACCAAAACCAAAGCGCGAACGTGTAAAAAAACGTGTTCCTGCAAAGGCGGTAAAACCTAATGTAAAATCGGAATCAGCGCCTGTGGTTGCTGAAGAAAAGGAAGACCCTAAAGCTGAAAAAGCGACTCCGGCAAAAACACCGCAACCAAAACATAAACCTAATCCTAGACCTGCGTCTGCAAAAGCAGCACAGGCTAAGACAGAAAAATCGGCTGCCACGAGTAAAGACGATAAGGCTTCTAATGCCCCTAAGCGGGAGAGTCAATCTAATCGTCCTAAACGAGAAAATCCGAATCAGAAAAAAGATTCAGGCAACCAAAGACAAAATCATAAAGCCAATAATACTAACGGGAATCAGCATAATTCTAATAACGGAAACAAAGATAACAGAAACCGTTACAGAGAACCAGAATATGAGTTCGATGCTATTATTGAAAGTGAAGGAGTTTTAGATATTATGCAAGACGGATACGGTTTTTTAAGATCGTCTGATTATAATTATTTATCGTCTCCAGATGATATTTACGTATCTCAATCTCAAATTCGTTTATTCGGTTTAAAGACTGGAGATACGGTTTTAGGAAATGTGCGTCCGCCAAAAGAAGGCGAGAAGTATTTTCCGTTAATTAAAGTAAATAAAATTAATGGTTTAGATCCTCAAGTTGTAAGAGATCGCGTGTCTTTCGAGCATTTAACACCATTATTCCCAAAGAGAAATTCATTTTAGCAGAAAAGCAAAGCACGATTTCAACTCGTATCATGGATTTATTTTGCCCTATTGGTAAAGGACAACGTGGTATGATTGTGTCGCAACCTAAAACAGGTAAAACAATGTTGTTAAAAGACATTGCTAATGCTATTGCTGCAAACCACCCAGAAGTTTATCAAATTATTTTATTAATTGATGAACGTCCAGAAGAAGTTACCGATATGCAACGTCACGTTCGTGGAGAGGTAGTAGCTTCTACTTTTGATAAAGAAGCTCACGAGCACGTAAAAATTGCTAATATTGTTTTAGAAAAAGCAAAACGTTTAGTAGAATGTGGCCATGATGTGGTTATTTTATTAGATTCGATTACGCGTTTAGCAAGAGCTTATAACACGGTTCAACCGGCTTCTGGTAAAATATTAAGTGGAGGTGTAGATGCTAATGCTTTACATAAACCAAAACGTTTCTTTGGTGCCGCTCGTAATATTGAAAATGGTGGATCTCTGTCTATAATCGCTACAGCACTTACAGATACAGGTTCTAAAATGGACGAAGTTATTTTCGAAGAATTTAAAGGAACGGGTAACATGGAATTACAATTAGACAGACGTATTTCTAACCGAAGAATTTTCCCTGCTATCGATTTAATCTCATCAAGTACGCGTCGTGATGATTTATTATTGGACGATACAACCATACAACGTATGTGGATTATGCGTAAATATCTTGCCGATATGAATCCTGTTGAAGCCATGGAGTTTATAAACGAAAGGTTTAAGCAAACAAGAAATAACGAAGAGTTTTTAATTTCTATGAATAGTTAATTAAAAACTTAAATTTAAATACACAAAAAAGGCCCATCTCGTTTAAAAGATGGGCCTTTTTCCATATATGGGTTATGCTGTAGCAGCTAACGTATTTTGGTTGTCCTGGTATTGTTTTGGACTACAGTTATATTTTTCTTTGAAAATTTTAGAAAAATAACTTCTACTTGTTAAGCCTACAGTGTAGACAATTTCAGAAATATTTAAATCGGTTGTTTTTATAAGATTCTCGGCAGTTTCTACACGTACATTTCTAATAAAATCGGTTACCGTTCTATCGTGTAATAATTTGAAACCTTCTTGTAATTTTGAAGGCGATAACCCCGATTTTGAACTTAAATATTTTAAAGTGTATTGTTTTTCTGGGTAGTTTGTAATAAAGGTTGAAAGATCTTTTATCATTTCCATTTCATCTTTATTCAACGAACCAAATTGGTTATTAGCATGCTCTAAATCGTCTGTATGTTGTTGAATTTCTAAAGCTAGAATAGTTTGAACCGTACTTTCTATTAGTAAACGTCTAACCACACCTAATTGATTAATGGCTTCTAATTGTTTAATTTTTTCTGAAATTTTTAAGTTATAAGATCCAAAATAGGCAAAATGTTCACCTGGGTTTGGAGTACTAAAAATTTGATTCAATTTAGCATTCAGTTCGTTCTTTTCTAAAGAAACATCGTCTGTACTTACAACAATAGTCGAGAAATTAAACGGGATATCTTTTTTAAAATGATATACATTGTTTACGGTTTCTGCACTACGAATAATAGCAGTTTGAAAAGCATCTAAGGTGTTCGTTTTTCCTTCTACAGAAAAACTGTGTTCTACATGCCCTTCAGAACAATAAGTAAAGTATATAGGAGACGATTTTAGTATGGTATTTACCAAAGTAAGATCCTGGTTAAACACGACATTAAAAGCAATATAGGTTATACTTTTTTTCACGCTTATACCACTAATTGTACCTACTGCTAAATCATTATTTAAGGTTAAAACAGATTCTTGATTTACAGAAGATATCTCTCCTCCTAAATGCTGTTGTAAATCTGTTATCATTTTATGTGCCGATGTCGATTTTATATGTATGGTTTTCATGAGATTTTGAATTGCGTTAGTAAATGGTGAAATATTTTGCTGGTTACTCGTATTTTAAATTTTATTTTGTTTTAAGTTCAGGTATTATTTTAGAACTAGAATCTATTCTGTTTATCATGCCATTTAAATTGAAAGCTTTAAAGTAAGACGGCTTCCTAATTTGTCCTACACGTGCATATTGATTTGAAGTCGGTTTCATATTTATTTCAGTTTTCTGGTTATTGATACTTCAAAATTCGGAAAATAGTAGACCGTTCGTCTTACATAATTTACAGATTGTGTTATATAATTTTAATGTTTTTAGAGTAACTGTCTCATTATAAGGTATTTACATGTGTTATTTTAAAATAAAAAAGCATCTAAAGTGTTAATTGTTTTAACAGTTTAGATGCTTTTTAAGCTAAGATTGTAAATGTGGCTATAGTCGCATTATAAAATTCTCCTTATTAAGATTAGATGTGTTGTACTGCCAATTTATTTGCAGCACCTTTTCTATAACCGTTTTTAATTTAGAAAAATCGTTAGGCTTATTTATATAAATGTTAGCGCCATTTACAAAGGTTTCGTCTATATCATGTTCCGACGAGGAGGTCGAATATATCGCAACCGATAAATCTTTAAGGTTTGGTGTGGTACGTATTTCTTGTAAGCACTCTAAACCATTCTTTACAGGCATATTTAAATCTAAAAAAACAACTTGAGGTAATTTAGAATTTGGTGCCAATAAATAATCCATAAATTTCTGACCATTATCAAAGGTTGATAATTCTGTTTTAATATGAATTTGGCTTATTGCTTCTTGAAATAGAAACCTATCATCTTCATCGTCGTCTACCAGGGCGACTTTTAATTTTTGTATGTTCATAGAAACACTTCTAGATTTCATAACAGTACTATGGTAATAAGGCTGTTATAAATCGCATTTAGTTAAATTCGTATTAATCAAAAATAGGGGTAATTCGAGGTCTAAATTTACAAATAAAATAGATTCAAAGTCAAAAAAATATTACACCTTAATTTGGGATATGAGTCGGAATATAAATATTAAAGGTTACCCCATTGTTTTCTTCGGCATCTGCAAAAATAAATCCGTCGTGGTTTTCTACAATTTTCTTTACTATAGCTAAACCAATTCCGGTACCCTCGTAAGCGGTTCTCGTGTGTAAACGTTCAAAAACTTCGAATATTTTCTCGCTGTATTCTGGGGAGAAACCAATACCATTGTCAGCTATTTTAATATGGCAATATTCGCCATCGGCAGTAAGTTGCTCTAAATTAAAATGAGACCCTTTATCTATAACACTATCTATTTTTATAACCGGTGGCACACCTTCTCGAGCAAATTTTATGGCGTTATTTATAAGGTTATTCATAAGTTGAATAAACTGAAAAGGAATAATATAAGCCGTACATAAATTACCAACTTCTATAGTAACATGGCGTTCTTTAATTAATTCTTTTAAATCAATTTTAACTTCGTCTAGAATGTCGTTTAAATCTGTTTTTTCGAATGTTCTGGTCGAAGTATTGGTTCTAGAATAGGTGAGTAAATCTTTAATTAACACTTGCATTCTGTGTGCAGAATTTTGCATTCTATTAAAATATTCTTTCCCTTGTTCGGATAAATTATCTTTTTCGAGGTCTAAAATACGAGACGAAAAATTTGAATCTTACGCAGTGGTTCTTGTAAATCGTGACTTGAAATATAAGCGAATGACTGAAGTTCCTCGTTCATACGTTGAAGCTCTTCTACAGAATTTTCAAGTTTAGCATTGGCTTCGGCCAAAAGTTTGGTTCGGTCTTTAACCTGACGTTCTAATTCTTGCAAAAACATTTTATGGTCTTGAATATCTGTACTTGTACCCACCCAACGTTGAATATTGCCTTCGTTGTCTCGTTGTGGAATTGCACGACTTAATTGCCATCTGTACTCACCATCATGTCTTAAAAACCGGTGTTCCATTAAAAAGTCTTGTCCCGTTTCAATAGATTGTTGCCAGAGTTTTATGTTTTCTTCCTTATCATCTGGGTGTACAATACTTATCCAGTTTGAAGGGTTTAGAGTTTCTGGTGTATGTCCGGTGTATTCGTAAACCGTATGGTTATAATAGTCTAATTCACCTTTTGTATTTGCCGTCCAAATTTTTTGTGGCATAGAATCGGCTAGGAGTTTAAACTTTTGTTCGTTTTCTATAAGTTGTTCTTGACTTCGTTTTTCTTCAGTAATTTCTCTTAAAGTACCAAATACTTTTATAGGAGTGCCGTCTTCATTGTAAAAAACTTTACCCTGAGTGCGAATCCATATAATAGTATCGTCTTTTTTTTGGGTACGGACTTCGTAAAAATAAGATCCTGTTTGCAAGGCACGCTCGAAAGCAGGACGTAATATGTTGTCTAGATCTTCTTTTACGGTACGATTTTTTATGAATTCATGACTTAAAACAGCATCTTCTGGGTAGCCAAGAATGGCTGGTAAACGTTTACTGTAAGTAATGTGTTCGTTGTTTAAATCGAGTTCCCAAGTGGCAAGTTCGGCGGCTTCTGTAGCAATACGCAAGCGCGTTTCTGTTTTTTCAATTTGTTTTCTAGTTGTAACTTTTTCTGTAACGTCTACGGCGGTAATTATAAGCCCCGACACACTATGGTCGGTTTCAAAAATAGGAGAATAATCGTAGTCGAAATAAAAATCTTTTACACCATCGTTACCATCAATTGTTGCTAAAGCTTCTTTTTCGCTATGCGAAATACCTGTTCTAAACACCTTATCTAATAAATCAGGGAATTTTTGTTGTTTCAGTTCGGGGAAAACGTCTAGTAAGGGTTTGTTAAAACAGTCGTTAAAGTCCTTTCTCCAAATGTCATTTAGCATGGTGTCGTTAGCTATTTTTATTACATGGTTTTCGCCTTGAAATACGGCGATAGGAATGGGACTATGTAAAATTACATTCTTAAATTTATTTTCGCTTTTTAGCACGTATTGCTTAGCACGTACAGAATCTGTAACCTCTGTTGTTGCTAGTATGAAGCCAGAAATTGCTTCGTTTTCATCTTTTAATACTTCACCTAAAAAATTAAAATATCGAGGTTTTGTGTGGCCTGTATTGGTAAGAGGGATTTCGGAAAGCTGAAAACTTTTACCGGTTTCTAGCGTTTTTAAAATTTCATTGTGAAGATTGAAAGGTGTTTTGGGTAAGGCGTCAATTAAAGCGTCTCCAAGAGAAACGATGTGATTCTCATCAAATATTTCCTTGTATTTTCGGTTTACCGTATCTACCGTTTTTGTTTTCGTGTTAATAATTAAAACACCAATAGGGGCTTGTTTAACAATGTTTATAAACCGAGATGTTAACTTAGATAATTTTTTATTCGCTTTAATTTGGCTAGTCTCGTCAACACAACTTACCAAGACACCCTCTGCCGCTTTTTCGGTTGCCGATAATGGGGTGAAATTAAAGGAAAAGTAGCTTTTGTTTTTTGTTTTATTTTGAAAAGCTAAAGGTTCCAATTCTTCAGCGACACCAGTTTGATGGGTCTTCTTGAAACTGTGTTTTAAACTGTTTAATACTTCAGTATTAATAGACTCTAGAGGCGTGCCTTGGTGGATTGGAGTATGGTCTGGGTAAAAAAAAGTGTCTTTAAAAGCTTGGTTATAGAAGCAAAATAACTGCGATCCCCAACATACACATTGTGGTTGCTTACTTTGTAATATTAAATTTAAAGCGAAAATTAAATTTTGAGGCCAGTTGTTTATGTTTCCCAACCCTGAATTCGTCCAATCTTTCGATATTAAATCTTTACCAATAGCTGAGTTTGTAAGTAGGGTGTTTTGTTGTGTTTTCATGAGCTAGTACTACAACTTTTGAAGCGGTTAAATTTAAAAACCTTCAAAATTAGAGTTGAAGGTTTTTTTAGGTTAATTCGAGGTTCAAGGTAATAAATTTTATTGTTTTTAATTTTAAGTTGTAGAATTATCCATATTGTTTTTTAAACGTTCTTCTAAAGCAGAAGATGTTTTTTGTATGGCTTGTTCTATAGATTCTTCGTGAGCATCAACACAGATGCTAGAATTAGAAGTGTTGAGTTTTATTTTGCAAATATTATCTGGTTCGTGATCTAAATTATCGACTTTAAAAAATACGGTTGCATTTTTTACATGGGGATACTTTTTAGATAAAGGATTTAATTTCTCTTTTACTAAATATTCAAAATAGTTGTTTTTGGGTATGTTCACGTATTCAAATAGCAGGTCCATGATCATTTTGTTTTTTATTTATTAGATTGACCGTAAACTGTATACTGTTTTGAGAGTGCTTTGGTGAAGCGAAAAAACGGATAATTATTAGGTGAATTTTAGTAAGTAAGACGTTTTTTTTCTTAAAAATGTAAGGTTTACGCTTGGTTTCAAATTTAGGTGTAAAGCTGAAATGGTATTGACTTAAATGAATTTTAAGTGCGCTCAAATCGTAAAATTATGTTAAAACTAATTTTGAATTACTTTGTAGAAATGATTTGAGTTTCATATTAATATGTAACTTTATGTTGTAAAAGAAGCATTGCTATTATATGGAAGAACAACCAAATAAGAAATTTAAACTGAAGGATATCCCGACATTATTCAAAGAAACCTTTTTAAGATGGATGGATTCAGATCCCTGGCGATTAAGCGCTATTATAGCCTATTACGCCATTTTATCTATGCCTGCGTTATTAGTCATTATTATAAACGTTATTGGAGCAGTTTGGGGAGCCGAAATTGTTAAAGGTGAATTAACGCATCAGTTTACTAATGTTTTAGGAGTTGAAGTTGCCGAGTCTATTGAAACCATGATATCGGAAACCCAAAACTCCGATAGAAATTTAATGTCTACCATAATTGGTATTGGTACGTTACTCTTTGGTGCCACTGGAGTGTTTTATCAATTACAACTATCCTTAAACGAAATTTGGAATATCGAATCAAATCCGAGCTCGAATATAAAACGTGTAATTATTAGTCGCGCTCGTGGGTTTGCATTTATTTTGGTAGTAGGGTTTTTATTGCTAATTAGTTTTATAATTTCTGCAGGTATTTCTATTTTCAATGGCTATATAAAAAGTATGTTTCCAGAAATTGTATTGTATACCGCTTATGTTCTAGATGTGTGTATTTCTTTAAGTATTATAACGTCTTTATTTGCGCTTATGTTTAAGTATTTACCCGATGCTAAAATTTCTTGGAAAAGTGTTTGGGCAGGAGGGTTTGTAACGGCTCTGCTATTTGTTATCGGACAAACTTTACTGAGCTTATATTTTACAAAAGCAGATCCTGGTTCTACATATGGGGCGGCAGGAACCGTAATTTTAATTCTTTTGTGGGTGTCGTATTCTTGTCTTATTTTATTCTTCGGTGCTCAATTTACCTGGGTGTATGCTAAGTATTATACGGCAGATATAAAACCAACAGATTACGCCGTTTTAAAGTCAGATAAATCATAAAAAAACCTTCCACTTTAAAACTCGGTTTTAAAGTGGGAGGTTTTCAATGTAATTAATTAAATCCCCTTTGCTAAGCCTTATAGCCAGCTGTCAATTTCGTCTTGAAGTTCTTCTTTGGTTTTTCCAGTTTTTTCCTGAACTCTTCCAACCATTTCATCGAATTTTCCTTCAGAATATGTTAAATCATCATCGGTTAGTTCGCCATATTTTTGCTTTAACTGCCCTTTGATTTGTTTCCATTTTCCTTCTATTTGATCTCTGTTCATGATATTAAATATTTATTGTTAATAATGTTGTAAATGTATTTATTACTTAAAAGTCTAATTGCCTGATTCGATTTAATTTTTAACTTGATTCATCTGTTATTCATTATTTTTTCAAGTTTGTTATCAAGCTTTTCAGGCCTCTTGTCTTTTTTAATGATTTTCTGCTATTTAAAATTATAGTTTTATTCAACAATGAAATATTTTTTAACTTTAATTAACGCGCTGTTAAAGCTAATTTATTTTGGATTTGCATTAATAAACCAGGGCTTAAATGGCGATATTTGAGATACTTTTAATCGACATATTTTAAGATTAGAATATCATAAATTTTAATTACTTTAACATAATATTAATCAATTCGCCAATCATTTTATGCAAAAAAGAATCTCTCCTAATATTATAAGACAAGTTTTTGTATTGTTACTTATTCTTTTATTTGGTATTATAATATTTAAGGAACTCATTCCATATTTATCTGGAATTTTAGGAGCCATCACATTTTCGGTTTTGTTGCAAAAACCATTAGATTTTTTGCTAAAACGTGGTTGGAAGGCAAGTGTGGCCACGACAGTATTGTTATTGGCTTCGTTTATTGGGATTCTTATTCCTTTTGCGGCTACGGCATTATTACTAGGAAGTCGAGTAGAAAAAGCTATTGGGAAGTCGGAAGTAATAATTAAGGACATCAAAGGTATTATCTCTACTTGGGAGCATGATTTAGGGTATCAATTCACCTCAAAAATCGATGCGTCTTCTGTTTCAACTTGGTTGTCGGAGAATGTGCCAAATTTATTAGGTGGTACTTTTAATGTGTTTATTTCTATTGCCATCATGTATATGTTATTATACTTTATGTTGAGTAATAGAGAGGCTTTACAAAAAGCCTTGTTAGATTATATTCCGATTAATAATGACGATTTACACATCATTGGTAGAGAAAGTTTAATGATGGTGAAATCTAATGCTATTGGGATTCCATTAGTTGCATTTGCACAGGGAATTGTGGCATTAATTGGCTTTTTAATTTTTAAAATAGCCGACCCATTTTTTTGGTCTATTGTTGTTTTTGTAGGTTCCATGATTCCATTTGTGGGAACTTTAATAGGGACACTACCTGTTTTTATATTATCGCTTATAAATGGTGAAACAACACAAGCATGGGGGATTTTAATTTATGGTCTTGTGGTAATAGGTTCTACAGACAACCTATTACGCCTTTTTATTTTAAAACGGCTAGATGATGTGCATCCGTTAATTACCCTAATAGGTGTTATTGTAGGTGTGCCGTTATTTGGTTTTATAGGCTTGGTTTTTGGGCCATTGCTTATTAGTTTGTTTCTTTTAATCTTAAGGATTTATAAAGATAAATATGGTAAAGAGGTGGGGAAATCGGAGGAGATGCGTTTGTAAACGCGCTTAAGTCTGCATAAACTAACTATGAATGAAAGTCATTCCGCTTAAGTTTGTTTATAATTTGAAAAAAAATAATTATGTTTTATAAATTATCGAATATAGCAGATCGTCAAACTATTGAACAGACAGTTTCTGCGGTGTTCAAATTTCCTAATATCTATAAACCAAAATATATAATAAATGGTACAGAAGAACACGTGTTACCTATTTTAACAGCAGAAGATACCACGTATATAAAGTTTGCCATTTGGGGTATGTTGCCAACTTACTTTACGGGCGATTGGAAACCCTATCAACATACAAAGAACACGTTAAATATTACCTGTGATGCCTTAAAAAATCATTTGATGTTTTACAGAAATAGTCAGGTTAAACGTTGTTTAATTCCCGTTACTGGGTTTATAGAAGATGTAAATGATGAAGGAGAACTAAAGTCTTACTATGTTTCTCGACCCCGTTCCAAACCTTTTTGTATTGCGGGTATATATAATCAATTAGAAGATGGATTTTATACTGTTTCCTTATTGGTTGGGCCTTCAAAAAAATCAACGGCCAAGTTTCAACCCCTGATTTTAAACCCCGATTTACAGCAGGACTGGTTGAACAGTAATTGCGACACTTTAAATGCATTAGAGCTTCTGAAAAAACCTCATAGCTACATGTTAAATCGCGTGCCTATCTCCTCTATACATGTGTTGAATAACGATATTAATGATCTAGAAGCAGAGTTAGGTCTAGAAAATGCCGTGTAATTAGTCATGATTTTTATTGGGTTAAGTTTAAAAGTGATACAGTTAATCTGTGGTTTAGTATAGCAGTACCTTTACTTTAAGGAAATAGTTAAACCTATTTCTCGTAAAATATTAACCATTAAAAACCATATATTATGTTACGTTGGACAATCACTTTTGTAATTTTAGCTATTATTGCCGCCATTTTTGGATTTGGAGGAATCGCTGCAGGAGCAGCCGGAATTGCTAAAATATTATTCTTTATATTTATTATTCTTTTTGTAATTTCATTGTTTACAGGAAGAAATCCTATAAAATAACAATTAACCTTAAAAAACCATTAAAATGAGAAGATCAGCTTATGTATTTTTAGTAGCTTTTACCATGGTAGCATCATTATCAACATTTACTAGTTGTAGAGATCAAAAAACTGCAGGTGAAAAAATTGAAGATGTTGCAGACGATGTTAGCGACGGGGTAAAAGATGTTGCAGACGATATTGAAGATGCCGTAGATTAGTCGTGTTATAATACACATACTATTCTATTAATTATCTTAATAAGATTAGGGCATGTTCTGTTGGAATATGCCCTTTTTTTGTACACTAAATAACTGACTTTTATTTTAATGGAAGATGCGTTTTAACCTATATTTCAATCTAAAAAAAAGTAAATTATGATAATTTCAGACGAATTCGCTAAGCATGAAAGCGACTTTATAAAAAAATATGAAAAAATAGGCTATACGGCCAATTACCAAGTTGTAGACGGACGTTTAGTCGATTTAGAGACAAAAGAAACCTTTACGCCAGAAGATGTTAAAGTTGTAGCTGAGCATCGCTATGAGGGTATGAGTAACCCGTCAGACATGTCTATACTTTATGTTATAGAAACAACATCGGGATCTAAAGGTACGTTTTTAACAGCTTACGGACCAACAGCCGATTTAGAGGTGGCCGAATTTTTTAAGGCCATACCAGAATCGAATGTTTCCGAAAGTGGAAATATTTTAAATTCTTAGTGATTTCGTATAACCTTATAAATATAACCTGCCTTGAGCAGGTTTTTTTATGCTTAAAAAAGAAACGATTTATTATCTTTAATTTTCAGGTTTAATTGGTAATATTGCTCCGACCAAACGTAAGTATCGTTATGAAATTATTTGTAAAATTTGATTACCAAGTGGTTTGTAAACGTGTTTTAGAAGCACAATTGGAAGCTCTCGATATTCCCTATACATTAAATGGAATTGGGGAAATTGAGTTTTCGAAAACTTTAAATTCAGATAAAAAAGAAGCGTTAATTAAAGGCTTAGCTTTTTATGGGATTCAGATTATTCAGGATGAAAAGGATGTATTAGTGCAGAGAATTAAAGATGTAATTTCGGAAATGATTTTTAATGCCGACGAAAACCAAACCTTTAACACCTCGACCTTACTTAGCAAAAAGTTAAATTATTCATACAATTATCTATCGACAGTGTTTTCTGAAATCACCTATACCTCTATAGAAAATTTTGTGATACTAAAAAAGATAGATTACGCCAAGGAATTAATGTCGCAAAACGAGAGTTTAACTTTAACCGAAATTGCACATCGTTTACAGTATAGCAGTGTTGCTCATTTATCGGCACAATTCAAGAAAATAACGGGTTTAACGCCATCTAATTTTCAGAAAATTATGGCCAAGCGCAAGTCACGTACTTAATTTTTGACATAAAAAAAGGTCCTAAACATTAATCTAGGACCTTTTTTATATTATTCGGGCAATTATTTAAATGGCTTAAACTTAAATTTCTGACCTCCTACAGAAGCTTCAGCCATAAGCCCAGCTTTAGAGTGTGTAAATACAGCAACGCCATCTTTATACTTAGCATCTAAGCTTTCTCCAGATTTTAATGCTACCGCAGATACTCCTGCGTCAAATTCAAATTTACCTTCTTTAAACTTGTCTACATCTTCTTTCTTTTCAAAAAAGATGACTTCAATTAAGGCTTGTCCTCCAGCTTGTAATCCTACATTTAGCTCTTTTAAACTAGCCATTCCTTTTTTCTTTCCGTACTCATATAATACGCCATTTCCGGAAGCACCACCAACAATAAAGCCTCCTTTACCAACATTTGGAAAAACGGCACATCCAGCAGATTTGTCAAAAAAGGTTTTTAAACCTGGATTCACACTTAAAAGTGTTTTTACTGCTTCATCAGATTCTTTAATAATCTTTTTATCTTTTTCACTTTGTGCATTTACAGCAAAAGACATGCTGCAAACCACTAAAAAAACGAATACATTCTTTAATACTTTCATAATGATTTTTTAGTTAAAATTATTTATGAAATTAATTTACGATTTTTTTCGTAAACAAATTAACTTAAACGATAAGATGATTAATTTAAAAGCTTAAGTCTAAATTGAAACACAATAGTTTTAACTGCTTTATAGTCTAAGGTTAACAATTTAGAACCATAGCAATTCGTTGTTTAAAAGCGTTTAAAATGATAAAGAGATAATATTTCCAACAGTATATTGTATTAGATTTTTGCTGAGTTGTTTTAGTAAGACACTAGGAAATTGTAGTGCGATTTTGTAACTTACTAAGGTTTTATAAAGCTAAAACAAAAGAACATGAAAAATATAGTCATTTACTATCTCTGTATTCTTGGGCCCCTTGCATTGGTGTTTTGGATGAATAGTACAGATCTAATTTCAAGTAGATTTAGTCTGCTTTTAATTACTCTATATGTGTTTTTCTATCGTCCTTATATCGATGGTAAAAGGTTGTCTGATAAAAAGATTATTGCTAAAAAGGATATTTGGAAAATGGTGCTTCCAGGAAGCCATATGAAGTATTTTAGCGAATTGTATCTTAAATAGAACCGCTAATTTCTATGATAAAATATAAATCTATTTTTAGGTACGTCGTTACAGGAACACTTTTTGTTGTTGTTCCTATCCTCATTATTATTGTTCTATTTGGTAAAGCCTTGGGTATTTTAATGCCTTTAGGGCATACCTTAACAGAAAAGTTTCATTTAACTTCCTTTTTAGGTCCCGCAGCCGTAATTTTAGTCAGCTGTTTAATACTTTTTATTATAAGTTTGGTTTGTGGCTATTTTGTAGTGAACGGATTTTTAAAGCAGTGGAGTAATAAATATGAAGCCACTTTATTTTATCATTTTCCGTCATTTCAAATGATGAAATATCGCTTTATTGAAGAAGCCGATTATAAAAAACAAAATTTTTGGCAACCCATATTGTTGAAAGAGGACAATGCGTTTAGAATTGCTTTTATTACCGATAACAGTCAGCCTAATTTTTTTTCTATTTATGTTCCCGATGCCCCTAAAATGGATGCGGGAGAAGTAAGGTATATGCTGGTTTCTGACTGCGAATACATACCCATAACCATGAAACAAGCTATGAATGGCTTACGTAATTTTGGAAAAGGTATGGAATCTGAAGTATTTAAAGAGTATAAGTAATCCTTTCCCTTTTATTAATAGACCGAAGATCAGGTTTTGATGGAAATTTGAGATTTTGACCCATAATTTAATATGTTAAGATTTTATAAGTTGATGTTTTTCTGTTTTTAGTTCTTATTTTTACAAATTCTAAATTTTTGAAACATTAATTTTTTATGAGGCAGTTGTTCTTTTTTATCATATTTTTTTTAGGTCTTGTTATACATATTCAAGCACAGGAAATTTCCATTAAAGGTGTTGTTGTAGAAAAAGGGTCTAATTTGGCAGTGCCTTACGCTACCGTTGTAATTGTAGACTCTCAATCTAATCAACCTATAACGGGAACGACCACCAACGAAGACGGTGCGTTTAACATAGAAACCGATTCTAAAGCGGTGTATTTAAAAATTAGTTTTATAGGTTTTAAAACCTTGACTTTTAATAGTATCGATTTTAATTCGTCTAATATCGATTTGGGAACCTTGTATATGGAACAAGATGCCCAAGCTTTAGACGAGGTAGTTGTTCGTGCCGAAGTGTCTTCAACCCAATTTAAACTCGATCGAAAAATATTTAATGTGGGGCAGGATATCGCGAATACCGGTGCGAGTGCATTAGAAGTTTTAAATAATGTTCCGTCTGTAAATGTTAATATAGAAGGCCAAGTAAGTTTAAGAGGAAATAGTGGTGTTCAAATTTTAATAGATGGTAAACCTTCGGTATTGGCAGACGAAAGTAGTAATGCTTTAGGTACTATTACTTCAGATATGATTGAACGTATAGAAGTTATAACCAATCCATCTGCCAAATATGACGCAGAAGGAACAGCGGGAATTTTAAATATAATTCTTAAAAAAGAAGAGAAAAAAGGATTAAATGGTTCCATTTCGCTTAATACAGGAATTCCAGATAACCATAGTATTGGAGTGAGTTTAAATAGAAGAACCGAAAAATTTAACTTATTCACCCAGTTTGGAGGAGGATATCGCTCTTTGCCTAGAGAAAACACTTCAGAAAATACAAATTTTGAAACAGAATCTACCGTAACAAGTGAAGGAACGGAATATAGAAATGAAACCTTTTTCAACATTACTTTAGGAACAGATTATCATATAAACGATTTAAATGTTTTAACGCTTTCAGGAAATTTTGCTTACGAAATTGAAGATCAACCGTCGCGTACAGATTTTAGTTCGTATCAAGGTTCTGTACTAGAATCTCAGTGGTACCGGGAAGAGGCTACCGATGCTACAAACCCGAAATGGCAATATGAATTGAATTATAAAAAGGAATTCAAAAATAACGAGGAGCATACCTTGCTGTTTAGTGCTTTAGGAAGTTTCTTCGGAAAAGATCAAGAATCTGAATTTACAAATACAACCACTTATGGCGATATTGTAAATGTAGATCAGCAAACAGAAACCACATTTCAGCAAGCAGATTATACCTTTAAGTTAGATTATACAAATCCTATTTCGGAAACGTTTACGATAGAAACAGGTGTGCAATACTTAATAAATGACGTTGGTAATGATTATGAAGTTCGTGAATTAGAATCGGGAGAGTGGATAGTAAATCCTAACCTAACCAATAATTTTGAATACAACCAGAAAGTGCTCGGCTTTTATGGAACGGGGTCTTATGAAGCAGACAAATGGGGTGTAAAAATGGGACTTCGTATAGAGGATACAAACCTACACACATTATTAACTAATACCGACGAAGAAAACAACCAGAAATACACCGATTTTTTTCCAACCGTTCACAGTTCCTATAAATTTAACGACGATTTTTCAATACAAGCGGGGTATTCTAAACGAATTTTTAGACCTCGTTTATGGGATTTAAATCCGTTTTTCAATATTAAAAACAATTATAATATCCGTGTAGGAAATCCAAACTTACAACCAGAATACACCAATTCTTACGAGCTTACAGGAATATTAAAACTAGGGAAAGCAACACTTAATTCTAGTGTGTTTTATCTGTACACTACAGATGTTGTAGAGCGTGTGTCTGTTTTTCAAGATAATGTTACCGTAACCACGCCTATAAATGTAGGAACAAATGGTGCTGTAGGTTTTGAGTTTAACGGTAAATATGCTCCTTTAAATTGGTTGTCTTTTAATGGTGATTTTAATTTCAATTATTTTGAACGTGAAGGAGATTTTGAAGACCAATCTTTCGATTTTACAGGGAATAAATGGAGCGGACGCATAACGTCTAAAATAGGATTACCTGCCGATTTTGATTTAGAAATTACTGGGCAGTACGAATCCGATTATCAAACGGTACAAGGCGAAAGCGAAGGTTTTGCTTTTGCCGATATTGGTTTACGTAAAAAAATATTAAAAGGAAAAGTAGTTGTAAATTTTGCAGTGAAAGATGTTTTTGAATCTCGAATTTATCAGTCTACCATTCTAAATGAAAATAACTATAATTATAACCGAAATTTTAGAGGTCGTTTCTTTACGCTTGGCTTTAGTTATGGTTTTGGTAGAGGAGAAGCTATGACCTATTCAGGAAGACGATAATAAGTGTTAGTAAATGTTTCCGACACAGGAATACAATCCTATTCATAAATTCTTTTAAT
Organism: Formosa haliotis; assembly: GCF_001685485.1. Taxonomy (NCBI): domain Bacteria; kingdom Pseudomonadati; phylum Bacteroidota; class Flavobacteriia; order Flavobacteriales; family Flavobacteriaceae; genus Formosa; species Formosa haliotis. Next base: position 3,637,160 of record NZ_BDEL01000001.1, read on the forward strand.
TTTTCTATAAAGAAATGACAGTATTTCCTGTAATAACATCCACTATTTCGGCCTCAGCTATAGGTGCGTTTCTAATAGAAACGTATGGCTTCAGTCAATCTGCATCCTGTACTTTGTTTAGAACAGGAATGAATCATACCTATATGGTAAGTGACTTTAATTGTAAATATGTGTTTCGTATTTACTGTTACAAATGGCGAACAAAATTAGAAATTATTGAAGAGCTACGGTTGTTAACAGGCCTTGAGAAAAAAGCCGTAAGTGTATCCTATCCGTTAAAGGATAAAGAGGGTGAATTTATCCAAGATATTCAAGCGCCAGAAGGCTTACGGTATGGAGTCCTTTTTTCGTTTGCGGAAGGCGATAAAATGAGGTTCTTAGATGAGAAAACCTGTTTTTCAATCGGGCAATTAATGGCGAAGTTTCATAAATCTACACAAAATAAATCATTACAACGTAAGGTTTATAATGCCGAAACTCTACTGAAGGCACCATATAGAAAAGCTAAGTCATATTTTAATGAGGCTCTAGACGAGATGCAATTTATTAAAACACAAATCGATGAAATATCGAAAACCTTTAATGCTATAAACGAAGAAACTTTAAGAAAGGGTGTGGTGCATTTAGATATTTGGTACGATAATATGAGTGTAAAGAACACAAATGATATTACACTCTTTGATTTTGATTTTTGTGGCAATGGCTGGTTTATATTCGATATAGGGTATTTCTGTAAACAATTGTTTCATATAGAAATGGATAAGTCCAATTATGAACTGAAGAGAAATAAATTCTTAGAAGGATATAATAGTGTTTTAACATTAAGGCAGGTCGAGTTAGATTTACTCCCAAAAGCTGGGCTTGCGGTTTATATTTTTTATTTAGGCATTCAATGTGAACGTTTCGATTGGTCTAACATTTTTCTTTCAGAAAATTATTTAAAAATGTATGTGGGGCGCATGCATTCATGGAATGCGTATAATCAAGAAAACATCTTAGATAGTTGTGGTTAAACCCTTGTTAAGATTTAGAATTTAGTCGTAGATTTTGTATCTTAGAGAAAGTAAATATGTAATCACTAAATCTGAAAATCATGAAAAACATTTTAGTCACAATCGATTTTGATGGGAAAGAACAGATTTTATTAGATAAGGCCTATCAATTTGCATCTGTATTTAATTCGAAAGTTTGGATTATGCATATTGCAGCGCCAGATCCAGATTTTGTTGGGTATAGTGTAGGGCCACAATATATAAGAGATAGCAGGGCCGAAGAGCTGCGTAACGAACATCGTATACTTCAAGATTTTTCTAGAACCTTAAATGAACGCGGTGTAGAAACAGATGCTTTATTAGTGGATGGAGCTACTATTGAAATGATTATGAAGGAAGCAGAAAAATTAAATGCCGATTTAATTATCACGGGGCATAATGATCATGGATTCTTTTATAAAGCATTTATAGGAAGTACCTCTGAACAAATTATTGCAAAATCTAAAATCCCTGTGCTTTTGGTGCCTTTAGACCGCTAGTTGATTCTTACAATTACATGCGTAATTTACGGTTATTGCCTTATAGAAAACAGATCAATCAATTCTAGTTTTTTAATGAAGATTGACGAATAATAAGTTCTGGTGGCAGGATTAGATTTTTTTCAATCTTTATTGTTTTAGGGTCGTCCAGTTGCTCTAAAAACACTTGAGCGGCATACTTGCCAATTTCTAACGGACATTGATCTACAGAAGAAATAGGTGTTTCTAAAAACTTAGTAAAAGGTTCGTTGCTAAAGCCTACAACGGCCATGTCGTTAGGGACATTTATGCCTCTTAATTTTAATTCTTGAATACCTCCCAGAAGCATAAAATCGCTCGATGAAAATATGGCATCGGGTTGCTGTTTTAATTTTAAAAGGGTTTCTATTGCCAATTTTCCACCTTCTAAATCATTTTTTACAGGAATTACAAGGTCTTCATTAAATGGAATATCATAATCTTTTAAAGCTTGTTTGTATCCTTCTAATCGTCCTTGGTATATATTAACAGATTGATAGCCTAAAGCGGTTAAGTGGGCAACGTGCTTACATCCTTGTTTTATTAAATGTTCAGTCGCTATATAGCCACCTTTAAAATCGTCTATAGTTACAGAACTAACACCTTTTATTTCAATTTTTCTATCAAAAAATATAAGGGGAGTATGTTTTTGTAAAACGCGGTCAAATATAGATGTGTCTTCGGTATTTTTTGTCACCGAAAGTAAAATGCCGTCAACTTGAGCATTTAAAAGGGCATTAATATTTTCAATTTGTTTTTCTTCTTTTTCATGTGTTTGGCAGATCATAACATGGTAGCCTTTTTGTTGTAATTCTTCTTCTATTCCACGTATTATAGAACCAAAAAAATTACTGTCTATACGCGGAACTATAACACCTATATTTTTGCTTTTACCACTTTTTAGAGCTAGGGCTAACCTGTTTTGTTCGTAGCCTAATTCTTCAGCTGTTTTTAAAACGAGTTTTTTTGTTTTCTCACTGGTTTTAGAATGGTCGTTTAGGGCTCTAGAAACGGTTGCTGCAGAGATGTTTAACCTTTTGGCAATATCGTAAATAGTCGCTTTTTCTTTCATAATTTTTTAAGTATTAACGTACAGGAATATTAAAATATTATACTAAGAGCTGTTTGGTTAACCAATTTAGGCAAATTATTTTCTAATAGCTTGGGATTACTAGTTTTAATGAAAAATTTATCGTTTTAGCAATGTCTACAAGTAATTTATAATATTGGGATAGTCTTTATTATAAAATTTTTTATCATTTTAAGTTACGGTGGGTTAGGGTGTTACGATATAATTATTTTCGAAATATGTTTTGAAAGTAGCATTGTTGTATTTTTACTTCAATAAACCCGCGAATACATGAAGGTAGATGATTTAGTAGGACAGTATACTGTAATTGGAAGCAATCAAAACGATAGCGATGTGATGTATAAAGGTATACTTGACTTGACGTTAGATCTTAATAACAGAATACAAGCAAAATGGTTAATTAACAATGAACAGGAGCAGTTTGGAGCAGGCTTTTTTAAAAATAATATTTTAGTGATAAATTTTTATTACTTAGGAGAATCGGGAGATAGATTTGACGGCGTTGTGGTATATAAAGTGATAAATCAAGATATTTTGGATGGTTTCTGGTCAGAAGAATTTGGCGATCCTTTATTTCTTGGGGAAGAGCGTTGCTTTAGAATTAAGGATGATGATGAGTTTGTAGATTAATTTATTGTTTTTTAATTAGGTAATGTTGGGTTTGTTTTGTTCTGGTTAAAATTTTAGTTAACTTAGTTATTGTTTTATTCTGATACATTAAAACACTAAGACTCTTGTCCCTAAGAGCACATATAATAGCAAATATTTTTAATACAATTACTGAGAGGTAGTCTGGCTGTTTCGATCCATATTTTATAGGTCTTCAGGTTAATTTGCTATATGAATTATCATCTTTCAATAAGTGTAATTCCCAATAACATAGCAGTTGTATTTTACTGATTCATTAACACATAAAATAATAATTATGAAAGCAATTCTATGTACTATCATTTTAGCGGTATTAGCGCTAGGTTGTCAAGAAAAGAAAGAAAAACAACTAGTTGAAAACAATTCCGTAACTTCTGAAAAATCTGTAAAAGATAAAAGTATTTTTAAAGCAACTTTAGGAGATAAAACTTACGAAGTCGAGATTCAATGTTCCTATTTTAATGAGGATTATTTTCAGTTTAAATCTGATAAATTTGATGTCGGAGATTCTAACGGTGACGGTATAAATATCTCTGGATTTCAGGATGGAAAAAAGCTTATATTATCTATTGAAGACCAAGGGGTGCATTACAGCTCTCCTGGGGTTTTGACTTGGAAAAAAATGAATGATTCGTTTACAGGAGAAGGCGAACTTTATGAAGAAGGTTCTGTAAAAAAGATTAAAGTAAAGTTTTCTGGCGAATGTAAATAATTATCTTAGTGTTTTCAACCTAAAATAATTCAACAATGAAATTAGCAAATGTCATTATAGTTTTGATATTATGCCTTTGTTTTGGCTGTAAAGATAAACCTGAGAACAAAGAGGTTATAGACTTTATTAAAGATATTGATATTACACATGGTATTGCAGATGACGAGTTAGATACATCTAGAAAGCAACCAATATTTAATGTAGATGTTTCTTTAAATGGGAAAAAAGTAGATTTTACGCAGCTTAGCACTAAAGAAAATGTGGTGTTTATGGATGCCGGACTAAATATTAAGTTAGTGAATAAAAATAAAAATGTATGCATGCTTAATTTTATAAGCGATGATTTGTATACCACTATACCAAATTCGTTTACATTTCAATCTGTAAACTTACCAATGAATCAGCAATTAATTTCCGAAAGAAAACGTTCCCATATTCAGGTTTATATTCCGGAAACAAATACAAATAAGGATGTGAAAATTCTGTATACAGGGGAAGCTATTATTCAAAAATTAACAGAAGACGAAATAGAAATCACTTTTCAAGGTAAAGCTAGAACCCCAGGTGAAACTGAACCAGAAAAGTTATACGATTTTGAGGGACATATAAACATCCAAGATTACAACATATACGATATACGTCATAATAAGTGAAACCGGAGATAAATTTGGTTTGCCCATAATAAGGTGTTCTAGATAAAAAGGTTGTCTATAAAGGCAGTATAGACTCGGTAATTTTGTGATTTCCATTTTATATAGAAATAGTATTTAGGAGGTGTTTTTAATTCGCTTTGTTGTGAAATTCGTTAATATTTTCCTTATAATTTTTCTAATCCTAAAATTTTATCTATTTTTGGTAAACCAATTTGGTAAACCAATTTAATGGTGTTTTTGAATGCTTTTTAAGTTAAAAAAATAAGGTTAAACCAAAATTTATACATTAATATAGTAGAAAACGCTTAAATAAGAATAATCGTAATTATTAGATTTCATAAAAAGAAAGCGAAATAAAAAATATGTTATATTTAAAAAGATTCATTTTAATCTGTTGTGTCATGTTGGTTCAGAACGGATTTTCTCAAGACCACCCCAATTTAATTCTTACCAAGCAAGGGGTAAAGGATATCAAATCACAATTAGGAAAAGTGCCTTTGTTTGATGCCACTTTAGCTCAAGTTAAGGCCGATGTAGATGCTCAAATTCTTGAAGGAATAGATGTTCCTATTCCTAAAGATATGGCTGGGGGGTATACCCATACTAGACATAAATTAAATTATCTTACCATGCAAGAGGCTGGTGTTTTGTACCAAATTTTAGGTGACGAAAAATATGCTATTTATGTACGTGATATGTTAAATGAATACGCTAAGATATATAAAGGTTTGCCAAGACATCCACAAGAGCGTTCTTATGCTAGAGGAAAATTATTTTGGCAAGCATTAAACGATTCTAACTGGTTGGTGTATACAAGCCAGGCTTACGATTGTATTTACACCTTCTTGTCTAAAAAGGAAGTTAAATATTTAGAAAAAGAATTGTTTAAACCTATGGCAGATTTTCTGTCTATAGATACACCTCAGTTTTTTAACAGAATTCATAACCATAGTACTTGGGGTAATGTTGCCGTAGGTATGATAGGGTTAGTTATGGATGATGATGTTTTAATTGATAGAGCATTATACGGAATTAAAGGTTTAAAATTAGATGCCGGTAAAGATAACGATGGTGGCGATATTTTTGTAGAAGGACAAAAAGCTGGTTTTTTAGCTAATTTAGAAGAGCCTTTTTCTCCAGACGGTTATTATACCGAAGGTCCTTATTACCAACGTTACGCCATGTATCCGTTTATGATTTTTGCAGAAGCATTGCAAAATGTAAGACCAGAAACAAAACCATTTGAATATAAAAATGGCGTGTTATTAAAAGGTGTAGATGCTTTATTGAATTTAACAGATAAGAATGGCGATTTTTTTGCCTTAAATGATTCGCAAAAAGGGATGTCTTATTACTCGGGTTCTTTAGTGTCTGCAGTAGATATTGCTTATTTTTATGGTAAAAAAGATCCAGCATTATTATCGATAGCAAAAGAGCAAGGGCGTGTACAATTAGATCAAACAGGTTTGGCTGTAGCGATGGATATTCGAGATGGAAAAGCAAAACCATTCGATAAAAAATCTATTTTACTTACAGATGGAGCTAAAGGCGATGAAGGTGCGGTTGGAATATTGCGTTCAACAAAACAGGATGCACTTACTTTAGTTATGAAAAATGCTGCTCAAGGATTAAGCCATGGGCATTACGATAAATTATCCTATTCTTTATTTCATGAAGGAAACGAAGTTTTACAAGATTATGGTTTAGCTCGTTTTGTAAATATTGAACAAAAAAATGGAGGAGGATATTTAAAGGAAAATAAAACTTGGGCAAAGCAAACTATCGCACATAATACAATTATTCAGGATGAAACCTCGCACTTTAACGGCGACTATGATACAGGAAGTAAGCATCATTCAGATATGTATGTTTTTAATGTTGAAAATCCAGACATCCAAATTGTAAGTGCAAAAGAAAAAAATGCATATCCAGGTACACTTTTACAGCGCACCATGGTGATGTTGAATCATTCAGATTTTGAGCAACCTGTTGTTCTGGATCTTATGCAGGTGAATTCAGATAAAAAACATCAATTCGATTTACCGTTTTACTATTTAGGCCAAGTGATTTCTACTAACTTTGATTATAAGAAAGAAGAAACCTTGCATACTTTAGGTAAATCTCACGGGTATCAGCATTTATGGAAAGAAGGCGAGGGTACTTCAACATCTGGAGATGCGGCCTTAACCTTTAGGAATAATAATACCTTTTATACGATAACTACGACGGTTTCAGATAAAGATCATTTAATTTTTGGTCGTATAGGTGCCAACGATCCGGAATATAATTTAAGACCAGACCCGGTATTAATTGTTAGAAAAATACAGACGCAGCTTTATTTGCCTCGGTCATAGAAACACATGGAAGCTACAGTACTGTTAGTGAATTAGCGCATAACGCTTTTTCAAGTATCAAAAACGTAAGTGTTTTAGAAAGTTCTGAAGCATATTCTGGAGTCACTATAACAATGAAGAACGGGGACACGTTTGTTTTTATAATGTCGAACTCAAATTCGGCTAAAACAGAAAAACATAATATAAATATTAATGGCAAAACCTATAATTGGAACGGTGTTTGTTATTTCAAGAAACAATAACTATTAGAATAAGAGCAACATTTAAACACCTATAAAATTGATTAAGATTGAGTTTATAATTTTAATTTCTCTAATTTTATAGTTTAAATACGACTTATACATTATCAAATAAAAATTAAACAAAATGGAAAGATTTAGTCAAAAGTACGTTATCACAAAAGACATGGAATGGGAAGAACTTGGTGGAGGAGTGTCAAGAAAATTCTTAGGTTACGATAACCAAATTATGATGGTACAAGTAAAATTTGAAAAAGGGGCATTAGGTTCTCCTCACCAACATTTTCATACCCAAGCAACTTATGTTGTTTCAGGTAAATTCGAATTTGAAATTGATGGCGTAAAGCAAATCGTTGAAGGAGGAGATGGTGTTTATATCGAGCCAAATTTATTACATAGTGCAGTTTGTTTAGAAGAAGGAATGTTAATTGATACCTTTAGCCCAGTAAGAGAAGATTTCTTGTCTGGTGGTGGAGTATCTTATTTCGGAGACAAAGAGTAGAACCTTATTATATTAACTAGAAAGAATTTATTTCTTCTGGTTACTTAAACGCATAACGTTACCAAAGCCAAAGATATCTTTGTTTGTTGGTAATATAACACATAAAAACCGTCTTTTTAGGCGGTTTTTTTAGTTTATAATAGATACGGTGTATGGTAAAGTTTAGTTTTTTACATTGCTGAACAGGGGGGTAGGCTTGTCTGTTTTTGGTCTCTTTATTTAACTGAAATCTATTTTAATTTTTCGCGTAAAATTGTGGTGTTTTTTTGTGTAACCACGTGAATAAATCACCTTGTTTTTCTCTCAATTTTCCATAAATAAATAAAATTTTTGAGTTTAGTATTAAAAAATAATATACTATGCTGAAGATTTAATTTTATGGCATATTATTTTTTCAATAATTATGTTAAAGTTTTTAGTTTATTTTAAAAATGATATGGAAATTGTTTTATATTTTTTTTAATAAAAAGACGCCAAAAGATGTTAAATAATTAAGATAATTTAGAGTTAAAATATGGGTTTATTTTAGAGGAATTCTATGTTTTTTAATGAAAATATGGTGTTTTAATTGCGGAGAGGCTAATATGGTAAACCGCTTATAACTCAGTAATTTATTGCTTAAAGATTGTGAAATTAATTGTTAATTGAGCAGATTTTTCATAATTAACATTAAAACGCATATTTTTTTATCCAATTATTTTTTTTTAACAGGAAATTGGCATATATTTGGTCAACCAAACTGGATAACCAATCTGGTTTACCAAAGAAACAAAAAATTGGTTAGTTCATGCTTTTACTGTTAAGAAAAAGACGAATAGAAAGGGTAGTTGTGCGTCTACCTTTTTAACTACTATTTATTGAAGTTTAATTTATAAAAATACTTGTATAGTAGCTTATGTTATTATAAAAGTAAGGAAAAAAAGTTATAAACAAAACAATTTAAATATTAGTTATAATAAAATATTCTGTTTTTCTATGATAGTAAGGTGTGGTTAGTAATAACATGCTGGCCAATAAATAGTTCTAATTATTTATTATTAAAACAAAACAAATGGATTTGAAAAAACAATTAGTATTGTATGTAGTTCTGTTGCTAAACACAGCTTTGTTTGCGCAGGATCTCGTTTCAGGGGTCGTTTCTGACGAGAATGAAGTTCCTATACCGGGGGTAAATGTCTTGATTGTAGGGACAACTAAGGGAGCTTCTACTGATTTTGACGGAAAGTATGAGCTTTTAGTTGAAAAAGGAGATATATTACAATTCTCTTATTTAGGTTATGTTACTCAGGTTATCACTGCCACAGGTAATCAGGTAATTAATGTAGTGTTAAAAGAAGACTTAAGTGAATTAGATGAAGTAGTTGTAATTGGATACGGTACTCAGAAAAAATCACACGTAACTGGAGCGGTTTCAAAAGTTGTTAACGACGATCTAGATCAAATTGCAGTATCAAGGGTTGATGATGCCTTAGTAGGTCAGGTTTCTGGGGTTAACATTCAGCAAACAGATGGTGAGGCGGGTGCAGCACCAAGTATTACAATTAGAGGGGTTGGATCTATGGCAGGTGATTCTACTCCATTAATCGTTGTAGATGGTGTTATAGTAGATTCTAGTTTCTTAGGATCTTTAAATATGAACGATGTAGAATCTTTTGAGATATTAAAGGATGCGGCATCTTCTTCTATTTTCGGTTCTAAAGGATCTAATGGTATTATCCAAATTCAAATGAAAGCGGGTGTAGCAGGTAAAACAAGAATTAACTATTCTACGTTTACTGGTATGAAAACTGCTAGAAAAAGTGATGCTTACGGATATACTACAAGAGCATGGGCAGATCAACAAATGAGAGATGTAGGTGAGTTATCTATTTATACTCAAGCACAACTACAAATTGGTACAGACCGTTCTTGGCAAGATGTATTCTTTGAATCAGGTATCATTAATAACCACTCTTTATCTTTAAGAGGTGGTAACGACAATACTAAGTATGTTGTGAGTTTAAACTATGCTAATGACGAAGGTGTAATGTTAAAAGATAATTACACAAAGTATGGTGCCAGAGTTAAAGTGGATAGTAAAATTAACGATAAATTTAAAATTGGTGCTAGTTTAAGCCCTTCTTATACAGATAGAACACGTTTTTCTGAAAACATTCATAACGTAGCAAGACACCAACCTTGGTTGCCTATCTATCATACAGAAGAAACACTTAAATTTATTGATCCAAATGGAGCATATAAAGACATTGAAGTAGGGGATTACGCTAGACAAGATCACTTTACTATGTTCGATTTTAATGGTGATGGTGTATACGATGAGCAATTATTAAATATTGGTAACAGTAATAACTCTAACCCTTACGCTAGAATTGTAGAACGTGATAGAGAAGATAAAACATTCCAATTATATGGTAGTTTTTACGGACAATACGATATTATAGATGGATTAAGCTTTAAGAGTTCATTATCTGGTTCTTATACACAAAGAAGAAGAACAGATTACATGGGAACACTTGCGAGAGAAGTGCCTACAGATGCTTATATGGAAGAGATTTCTCAAGGAGACAACTATATGCTTTTTGATAACTTCTTCAACTATAACAAATCTTTTGGAAAACATGACTTAGGTGTAACTGCGGGTGCATCTGTTGAGAGTAGAAATTATTTCTTCTCTGGATTCACAGGAACAGGATATACTAACGATGAGGTAAAAGAAATTACAAACGCAACTGCAATTTCTCAATTTGATGGATTTACATGGCAAAAAAGAGGTATCTCTTACGTAGCTAGAGCAACTTATGCATTCGATAATAAATATTTAGCGTCTTTCAGTTTCAGACGTGATGGTAGTTCAATCTTCGGTTTAGATTATAAATACGGTAATTTCCCTGCAGGTTCTGTTGGTTGGAATATTGCTAAAGAAGATTTCTTAGTAGAAAGTAATGTGGTAAGTAACCTTAAGTTAAGAGTTAGTTATGGTGTTACTGGTAACGACCGTTTAAATACAGGTGCGGTAGATTTAGATGCTAATGGTGGTGGATCTACATTAAGTACTGGTAATATCTTAGTAGATTACTATCCTCACTTAGCCTTATTAAGTGCTTCTGGTAACAGTTACCCAGTAGATGGTAATATTACAGCAGGTTTCTCTCCGGTAAATATTGCTAACCCAGATTTAAGATGGGAGCGTTTAATAGAGATTAACCCTGGTATTGACTATGGTTTCTTAAACAATAGAATTACAGGTTCTGTAGACTGGTACCAAAGAACAAGTGACCAGTTATTACTTAACAACCCAATTTCTGTAACTACAGGTTTCGACGGAGCATTAGTAAACTTAGGAGAAGTAACTAACGAAGGTTGGGAAATTGAATTAAGAACTAAGAATATTACTTCTGAGAAATTTAGATGGAGTACAACAGTTATCGCAACTACAAACCAAAATACATTAGTAGATTTCGCAGATTCTAACGGTCAAATTACAAGTTTAGATCCTGCTAGACCAGCAGAATGGATTAACTTAGAAGGACAACCAATATCTCAGTTCTACGGATATGTAGTAGATAAAGAAATTCCTTTTGAATATAGAGATAGACCTTACAGACACGTTGGTGCTGAATCTGGTTTAGTATATGTAAAAGATTTAAATGGTGATGGTGTTTTAGATGATGATGATAAAACAGTATTAGGTAACCCTTACCCAGAATTAATTTGGAGTTTTACAAATGAGTTTTCTTTCGGAGATTTCGATTTCTCTTTCATGTTCCAAGGTTCTCATGGTGCAGAAGTAAGAAACATTGCAGATCACTACTTATTTAGTAACAACAACAACAGAGCATTAATTCCAAACTCAGAAGGTATGGAAGCGCCTAATCAAGAATTCTTGGTAGATAAATTCTTTACAAACAGTATTGTTCAAGATGCATCTTATATCGCATTAAGAAACGTTAATATTGGATATAACTTACCAAGCGATGTGTTAGATAAATTTAAGATCTCAGGATTAAGAGTGTATGCTACAGGTCAAAACCTATTGTATTTCACTGCAGACAACTATACAGGATGGAATCCAGAGGCTGTAGATAAAACGAACCCAACACAATATGGATACCAAAGAGGAGGATCGCCAATTTATAGCACCGTATCTCTTGGATTAAATTTAGATTTTTAATAATTTTTCAACGATAAATAAAATAATATTATGAAATATTTTAAATATATCGCTTTTATTTTGGTGGGAAGTCTTTTCACGGGATGTAGCGACTTTTTAAACCCAACTCCAAGTTCTGGTATTACTACGGATTCGTATTATAAAAATGCCGACGAATTAGAAACAGGTTTAATTGGAGTATATGCTGGTATTAAAGGAATAAACAGTACTAGTAAAGAAGATAACCATGGTGTACAATGGGAGTTTTACGTAACAGAAATGCGTACTGATAATACGTCGACTAAAACGCCAGATTCGGAAGATGCATCTGATGCTGGGCAATTAGAAAGTTTTGCAGTACTGCCAACTAACAACTTCGTATTAAATTACTTTTCAAGTTATTTCCAAATTATATACAGAGCTAACATTATTTTAGCTAATATGGATGTTGTAGATGACGAAGTAAGAGCAGCAGAACTAGAAGGTGAAGCTAGATTTATTAGAGCTTATGCTTATTTTAACTTAGTACGTTTATTTGGTGATTTACCATATATTGATCGTGTTGTTACTCCAGATGAAACTGAAGTACAATTTACAAGAGTTCCTACAAGTGTAATCTACGAAGATTTAATTATTCCAGATTTATTAAGTGCTGTAGCAGGAATCAATCATAACTATACTACAAGAGCAAACAAAAATGCTGCAAAAGCATTATTAGCTAAGGTATACTTATCTTTAGAGTCGCCAGAGTATAATAAGGCACAAGTACTATGCGAAGAGATTATTAACAGTGGTAAATACCAATTACAATCTAATTTTAGTAATGTATTTTACTCTGAGTTAAACTCTGAAGTTATTTGGGCTATCGGTTACAACAGCCAATTACAAGACAACAGTCAGTTATTTTCTGCAGAATTTATGAATGCTGTAGGTAACTCAAGTGGTGTAAACTACGTTACAACAGATTTAAAAGCCGCTTTAGATGAAGAAGGTGGATTAAGAACGCCTGTGGCTTATAGAGAAGATCCGCTTACAATTTTTGGAGGAACTATTAGATACCAAACAGCTAAGTACTTCCCTGATGGTGATTCAGGAGGAGCAGACGGTCAAACTTTCGAAGGTGTACCTACTTTAGCAGGTAACGACTGGATTGTATTACGTTATGCAGATGTATTATTAATGCATACAGAAGCCATTTTAGCAGGTGCTACAGAAACGTCAAATGCTAATGCTATTAATTCCTTTATGGAAGTGAGAAGAAGAGCTTGGCCAGATTCGGCTACGCCTGGAAAAGTAACTAGAGATGAGTTGTTATTAGAGAGACGTGTAGAATTTTCTTCAGAAAACCAAAGGTTCTTCGACTTGTTACGTTTTAAAGTAGCAAATTCAGTATTATCTGCATTTGCAGCTGCGAACAACTTTAATTTTACCGCTAACGATTTATTATTGCCTATACCGCAAAACGAAATCAACTTAAGTAAAGCTAGTGGTACAGAGATGAGACAAAATCCTGGATACTAATTAATTGTAATTGATTAACTAAAACACATGAAAACAATGATTAATTTAAAAAAATACGCTTTTGGAATCTCGGCAAGTGCTTTGCTTATTACGGCCGCGATCTCAATGACATCTTGCGACCCGAGTTTAAGCGCTTTTGAGTTTGAATTGCCAGAGGCAAATTCAAAACCAGATACTACACCTCCAACTGCAGGGTTTACAGCAACGGCAGAAGCGACAGATTATTTAACATACACGTTCGCTAATAACTCAGATAACGCAACAGATTTTGTTTGGGATTATGGTGATGGGAATACCTCTACAGGTTACGATGGGGTTAATACCTATCCAGGTGAAGGAAACTTTTTAGTAACCTTAACTGCAACAGATAAATTAGGAGCGGTATCTGTAGATACTTTAACTGTAAGTGTTGTAGAACCTGAAATTCCACCAACAATTAACCCAGATGTTGTTAATGGTAACTTCGATGAAGGTACTGCAGGTTGGAAACCAAGCAATTGTACAGGTTGTAATACTAATGCTTTCAATGCAAGTTCAGATGGTTCACCAAATAATTACGATGGTACACCTTCAGGAGCTAGTAAAACACCAGGTGCTAAGTACACTAGTTCTACATCAACTAAATCAGATGGTTCACCTAAAGATGATGGTAGTACACGATATGGTTTACAAACTCTAACAGTTACACCTAATGCGGTTTATGTTATAGAATATGAATATGCTATTGAAAATGATGCAGCTGATATTGATGCTGAAGGTGATCGTGCCGTAGTTAGAATTACAGATGGTTGGTATTCTGATGCAGCAGAAGCAGCAGCTTCTGAGCCATTAGTACGTGTTGCTGGAGCTAAAGCAGATGGTAAAGGAGCCTTTAATATTGCTAGAGGTGTATTTACTTCAAATGCAAGTGGTCAAGTAACGATCCTTATGTCTGCAGCTACAGCTGAAGATGAGTTATGGATAGATAACCTTAAAGTTTATCCAGTAGAATAAAATCAAATAAAATGAAAAACTTCCGAAAAGAAATATTAGGATTATTAGTAATAGTTTTTCTTTCTGTTAACGCTACTTGTCTTGCACAGACAGGTAGCGCTACAGATTCGGATTCTAAAGTCGAGAAAAAAGACAAAAAGAAGAAGAAAAAGAAGAAGAAAAAATATAAACTACCAAATGTCGATTTAAGTCATTGGAGTGTTACTACTCCAGAACTTAACGCCAAAGGTAGAGCTATGAATATTGAGCCACCAGCGATCTTGGATTATGCTACAGATGAAAGGTTAATTCCATACATGTACAACGATTCTTCTATTGGAGCTTTAGTCTTTTATTCTTTTCCGAGTAATGCCACAACGGCAAATACAAAGTATACCAGATCTGAGTTAAGAGAACAAATGGTTCCAGGCGATAATAATACGAACTGGAAATTCGCCGATGGTGCTTATATGAAAGGTAGATTGTCTATGGGCGATGTGTCTAAAAGTTCAGATGGTAAATACCATAAAGTTATTATCATGCAAATTCACGGTAGATTGTCTAATGAACAACGTGAATTAATTGGTCAAAAAGATAATAATGCACCACCAATCTTAAAAATTTATTGGCAAGATGGTAAAATTCGTGTAAAAACTAAAGAGCTTAAAGACTTAGCAGCAAGTAATGAAGAAATCCTTCATGAAGATGCTTGGGTAGACGATAAGGGATTTACGTTTGAACAAGAAGTAGGTTTTGGTAAATTTTATTTAGAAGTAAAAGTAACAGACGGTAAAATGGTTGTTATTTTAAATAAAAACGAATACGCAGTTTACGATAATGTCCACATGAGAAGATGGGGTGTTTTCGAAAACTATTTTAAAGCAGGTAACTATTTTCAGTCTAGAGACGAAGGGTCTTTTGCAAAAGTTAACTTCTACGATTTAGAAGTTAGTCATTAACAAATAATTACAATTATTATTAGGTTTATTTAACATACAAAAAAAGGGTTTGTTAATACAGAAATAGCTCATTTTTTTGTACTTTTGCACACAGAAAAAAACTGGTTAACCAATTTTAATTTTTTAGAAATTTATGAAGTTAGAGGTACTTTCAAAAAGCGATAACCAAGAAATTTTAAATCGAGTAATGTTTTTAATTGGAGAATTAATAAACGTTAAGAATTTAGAACCAGGGGATAAGCTACCTTCAGAACGAATGTTAGCCGAGAAGTTTAATGTTAGTAGAAGTCTTGTTAGAGAGGCTATTAGCAAATTAGAGTTTTTTGGTTTATTAAAATCGATTCCTCAGAGTGGTACGTTTGTAGCCGATATTGGTGTTGTTGCCATGAACGGAATGATCGATTTTATTTTAAAACTCGATGATCCAGATTTTAAAGCTTTGGTAGAAACACGTATTCTACTTGAATTAAAAATTGTTAAGTTGGCTGCTCTTCGTAGAACAGAAGAGGATTTAGTTCAAATAGAAAATGCCTTAAAAGCTTACGAAGATAAAGTTAAAAATGGTAATCAACCTGCAGTTCAGGAAGATTTACTATTTCATTTGGCCATTGCCAATGCTAGTGGTAACAGTACTTTAAATCTTTTTATGCTAAAAATTACACCAGAAATTATTACAAATTTCAAAAAGTATCACGTGTGCTCAAATAATTTAACTGGGCAAGCTGCAGATGAGCATAGAGAAATTTATAATGCTATAAAATTGCAAGATCCACAATTAGCAAAAACAAAAATGAAAGAGCATTTTAAAATGTTATATCAGTATTGTTATAATATTTTATAAACGTTCAAATAATACATGCAAATGTTGATTTTGACATTTGTGTACTAATGATTTTAATAATTAAATAAATAAAATGAAGGTAAAAGGATTAAGGTGGTTTATTATTGGGCTTATATTTTTAGCATCTGTAATTAACTACATCGACAGAAGCGCATTAGCAGTTATGTGGGGAAGTGAAAGTCTTCCAGGGTCAATTTCACACGATTTAGGCCTAACAAAAGAGCATTATAGTTATATCCTTAACATCTTTATGGTGGCTTATGCTTTAGGACAATTATTTTCGGGTAAATTGTTCGATAAAGTTGGAACACGTATCGGATACGTAATTAGTATTGGAGTTTGGGGATTATCATCTTTCTTACACTCTACCGTTAGAGGATTCGTAGGACTTGCTTTTTTTAGAAGTACTTTAGGTTTATCAGAAGCTGGTAACTGGCCAGGAGGAGTTAAAAGTAATGCAGAATGGTTCCCTATTAAGGAACGTGCTATCGCACAAGGACTATTTAATGCAGGAGCATCTATAGGTTCTGTAGTTGCACCACCATTTATTGCTATGCTATTTGTTGCCTTTGGATGGAAAATTACCTTCATGGTAGTAGGTTCTTTTGGTATATTGTGGATTATTCCATGGTTACTTATCAATAAAGCAGGACCAAAGAAACACCCTTGGATTACAGAAGAAGAACAAAAATACATTTTAGATGGTCAGTCTCAAGCAGATCGTGATGCTGAAGACGATGTTAAAGGTTTAAGTTTAAAAGAAATTTTATCTCACAAAGAAGCTTGGTCTATCGTTGTAGGTCGTTTCTTCTTAGAACCAATCTGGTGGTTATTTGTGGGTTGGATGCCAATTTACTTATTCGATGTTTACGGATTTGATGTAAAAGAAGTAGGTATGTTTGCTTGGGTACCTTACGTTGGTGCCGCTATTGGTAGTATTGCTGGAGGATATGTTTCTGGGCAAATTATTTCTAAAACAAACTCGATAGATAAAGGTAGAAAAACGACTATCTTAATTGGTGGTATCATCATGTTCTTAGGTTTAGTGGCTACTGTATTATATGGTAACACACCAGAACGTTTTGTAGGTATCGTATTCGTAGTATTATTCGGATTCCAGTTCGCTATTGGTAACGTACAAACTTTACCAAGTGATTTCTTCAATGGTAAAAACGTTGGTTCTTTAGCTGGATTAGGAGGAATGGTTGGTGTATTCTCTGTTATTATCATGAACTTTATTGTTCCTATTGTTGCAGAGGTATCTTACACCCCTATATTTATTGCCATTGCAGTATTTGTTCCGCTAGGAATTGGAGCAATCTACTATTTCGCAAAAGAAATTAGAAACGTAGAGTAAAATAAAAAACAGAGTAAAAATTAATAATATAAATTAAATTAAAATGAGTAAAGTAGCAGTAATAACCGGTGCAACCGGTGGAATTGGTTTTGAAGTAGCAAAAAGACTAGGAAAAGATGGATATACTGTTGTATTAAACGGTATTGAAGATGAAGTAGGAGCTCAAAGAGTTGCAGAATTAACTGCAGAAGGCATCACTGCTGAATATATTGGGTTCGACATGACTAAAGACGAAGCAGTTACTGAAAACATTACTAAAATTGGTGAAAAATACGGGAAAATTGATCTTCTTGTAAATAATACTGGTGGTATTGGAGTTAGAGCTAGATTTGAAGAAATGACAACTGAGCAATACAGATTTGTTATGGCTTTAAACCTTGATTCAGTATTTTTTGCTTCAAGAGCTGCTATTCCTTTCCTTAAGAAAGGTGAAGATGCTTCTATCATTAACTACACGTCTAACGCAGCTTGGAATGGTGCAGGACCTGGTGCTGGAATTTATTCAGTATCTAAAGGTGGAGTACAATCTATCACTAGAGCTTTAGCTAAAGATTTAGCTGAATACGGAATTAGAGTAAACGCAGTATCTCCTGGTACTATCGATACACCTTTCCATGCTCAAATTAAAGCTACTAAGCCAGAAGTTTTTGCTTCTTGGGCAAATAGTGTATTATTAGGTAGATTAGGTCAGCCAGAAGAAGTTGCAGGTGTTGTTTCTTTCTTAGCAAGTAAAGATGCTTCTTTCATTACAGCTGAAACTATCCAAATTGGTGGTGGTCAAGCTTTAGGTATCTAATTGAAAGTGATGTATAAATTATAAAGGCTTAGCCTTTAATTTTAAACCACTATATAATTAAAGCCACTTCTGTTTAAATAACAGAAGTGGCTTTTTTGTTTTAACTATTTCTTATTTTGAGTTCCATTTTGTTAGCTGCCCGAAGCCAAACTCTGTATTGTATTTTCTTCCTTTTGTGTATTTATCTTTTAAAACTTATCAGGTTCTGTTCTTGTTATGCTTTGTAAGATAGCTGTGAAACGCTATATTTTTTATATTATTATAAGAACCAATTAGTATCTCTTAAAATATTACAAAAACATTGAAGTTATTTCACTTTTTTGTTTCTTAAGTTCCAATTTAACTCAAATCGAATAATCGAAAAATTTTCATTTATAGTAGTAGTACTATTATTAAATAGATTAAAAAATATAAACAAAACATACTAATCGGTATGTTTTGTTTATATTTGTTTTATGGAACAAGAATTAAAGTCGGAATTAACCAAACAAATTATTATAGATAATGCCTTTAAGTTGTTTTACGAACATGGATTTAAAACAACGAGTGTCGATAAAATAATGAAAGCATCTCTGCTTACAAAAGGAGCGTTTTATCATCATTATAAAAATAAAAAAGAATTGGGCCTTGAAGTTATTAGTTTAAAACTTCAAAAACGTGTGTTCGAAAGTATGATTGCCCCTTTATACGAACCGGGAAATGCGATCGACATTTTAAAATCTACATTTTTAAACCGAATACAATCTTTTCCTGTTTACGATAAACAACACGGTTGCCCAATGAATAATTTTATAAATGAAATTGGCGATTTAGAATTAGCCTACCAGTTGGCTTTAAAACAGATTATAGAAACTTGGAAATCTGCATTAGTGGCTTTAATAGAACGCGGTAAAACAGAACTGACCATAAAACAAGAAGTGTCCAGCCAAGCTGTTGCCGTGTATTTAATAAGTGCTTTTGAGGGGGTTCGTGGCATTAGAAAACTATATACAGACGATACAATTCTAGACGAATATGTTTTAGGATTGTCAGCTTATATATCGCAATTAGAATATTAATTTTTTATCATAAAACATACCGTTTAGGATGTTTTTAAAACAACCAAAATTATGATTAATAACAGAAGAGATTTTATTAAAAGAACAGCAATATTTAGCTTGGCAAGTACAGCAATTCCTCAATTTGGATTTGCAGGAAATGAAGTTCCAAGAGACAACAAGAAAACAGAAGGCAACAGACCAAAAGTGCTTTTTTTCGATGTTAATGAAACGTTGTTAGATTTAACGACCATGAAAGCAAGTGTAGGTAAAGCCCTGGACGGACATTCAGAGTTATTACCGTTGTGGTTTACTACTATGCTTCAATATTCATTAGTGTCGACCGTTGGAAATCAATATAACGATTTTGGTATTATTGGAGCAGCAGCTTTACAAATGGTAGCTTTGAATAATGGAATTACTTTATCAGAAACCGAAGCCAAAGAAGCTATTCTTGGTCCGATTAGATCTTTGCCGGCACATCCAGAAGTTAAAGAGGCGCTGCAAAGTTTAAAAGATGCAGGATACAAATTAGTGTCGTTTACAAACTCCTCGAATAAAGGGGTTGAAACACAATTTAAAAATGCAGGATTATTAGATTATTTTGAAGAGCGGTTAAGTGTAGAAGATGTAGGTAAATTTAAGCCACATGCAGATACCTATGCTTGGGCAGCTCGTAAAATGGGTGTACAACCCAAAGAGTGTTTGTTAGTTGCAGCTCATGGATGGGATATTGCAGGTGCGCTTTGGGCTAATTGGAGAGGGGCTTTTGTTAGTCGACCAGGTGCTCAATTATATCCTTTGTCACCAAGCCCAGAAATAAATGAACCGAATTTAAAACGGATTGCAGAGCGATTAATTGCTTTAAAATAATTCATCGCAATGAAGAACATAATAAATCAAATTTTAAATGTCATCGCCATGGTGGCCATGGTTTTTTTTGCCACCCCCAAATTATTAGGAAAGCCGCAAAGTGTAGCCGGTTTCAAGCAGTTTGAATCTGCTTTGGGTATAGATGCCGACTTTTTTATGTTATTTACAGGGATTTCAGAATTAGTTTTAGCTGTTTTATTGTTACTCTTTACAGTAACTCATAAGAAGGTTTTAGGAAAAATTGCTTTCGGATTTTTGCTAATAACCATGATTACAGCGTTAGGATTAGAGTTTTTTGCAAGACCAGAGCCCAAAATGCTACTTGTCGTTATCGCTATAGGCTTAGCGTCGATTTCGATTTACAAATTAAAAACCATTAGATAAATTTTAAAACTATAACTTATGACATTAGAAAACAAAGTTATTATAGTAACAGGAGCTTCCAGAGGAATTGGCCAGGCGGTTGCCTTTCTATTGGCTAAAAATGGAGCAAAAGTTGTTGTGAATCATTCTAATAGTGTAAAAGAAGCGCAGGAAACGGTCGATACCATTATAGAAATGGGCGGACAGGCTATTGCTGTTAAAGCCGATGTAAGTAATAGAGAAGACGTTACTAAGCTGTTTGATAAAACCATTGAAACATTTGGCCAGATAAACGTTTTAGTAAACAATGCTGGCGTAATGATTTCTAAACTTATTGCCGATAATACACAAGACGATTTTACAAAACAATTTGATGTGAATGTAAGAGGTGTGTTTAATACCCTTCAAGAAGCACAACTAAAATTGGCAGATAACGGAAACATCATTAATTTTTCTTCAAGTACCGTAAAATTAATGTTTCCAACATATGCCTTATACTCTGCTTCGAAAGCTGCGGTGGAGCAAATGACCCGTATTTTTTCAAAGGAAATTGGGCGTGGTATTTCGGTAAATGCATTGGCACCTGGACCAACAGAAACCGAGCTGTTTTTAAAAGGAAAATCTACCGAAATTATTGAAAAATTAAGTGCGATGAATGCGTTTAATCGCTTGGCAAAACCTTTAGATATCGCGCAGGTTGTATTGTTTTTAGCTAGCGATGAATCTAAATGGATTTCGGGTCAAGTTATTGGTGCTAACGGAGCTATGGTATAAATTATAGCATCTTATTTTTTGTAGGGTTATATTAGGTATATTACCATTCTAAAATTTAGGAATCGGTATATATGAAATCAAAATTATTTTACATTTTAGTATTGTTTAGTCAGTTATTTTATGCTCAAGAAAAAGTGTATTTCTCAGCTTCTGGGAAAGTAGTTAAAGAGCGTCAAGCCGATTATTACCGAGTACTAACTAAAACCGATGATAATGTATGGAAAATGGAACGCTTTTCTATGTCGGGTGCATTACAAACAGAAGGGTATGCTTTAAAAAAGAATGGTAAAGAGAAAGTTGGCGAGTATAAAACATACTATGCTTCTGGAGAATTACGAGAAAAGAGAGTGTTCGACTCCGATGTTTTAATGGAATTTGAGTCGTATTATAAATCAGCTAACTTGAAGCGCAAAAGTATTTATGAGCATGGAGACCTTGTTACTTTAAAAGATTATTATGACTCCGGACAACTTAAAAATGATGTTTTATATTCGGGAGAAGAACAAAATAGAGCGCTTAAGGCAAAATCTTATTATGAGTCCGGTGCTTTAAAAAGAGACGATCAATATCTTGTTCAGGAAGGGAATAATACGAAAACATATAAGCTGATAAAAGGTGTTTGCTTTTCAGAAGAAGGCGCTGCGATACCTCATACTACATTTATGCGTTATCCTGAATTTGTAGGAGGAAAAGAGGTTATGAATATGTATATAAAAGCAAATTTTAAACAGCCAAAAAAGGTTAAAAAACAAGAAATAAAGGGAACAGTAATTGTAAGATTTGTAGTGGGTAAAAATGGGGCGATTAAAAGAGCTAAAGTTATAAAATCGCTTAGTGTCGACTTAGATAAAGAAGCACTACGCGTTGTAAACAATATGCCAAATTGGACTCCGGGAATGGAATATGGCGAGATAACTGATATGACGTTTCAATTACCAATGGTTCTTCATTAAAACAATTAGCCCAGCTAAACTTTCTTACACAATTTAATAATGACTTCAAAAATGCATACACCCGAAATACAAAGTGTTTGTCCGTCTAACACACAGGAATGGCGAATTTGGTTAGAGAAAAACCATAAAACAAGCGATGCCGTTTGGGTTATTATGTATAAGAAAAAAACCGAAATACCTTCTATTACATGGAGCGAAGCCGTAGATGAAGCACTCTGCTTTGGCTGGATTGATAGTACAAAACGTGCGATTGATGACGAAAAATACATGCAATATTTTGGAAAGCGAAAAGCAAAAACTACCTGGTCTAAAATCAATAAAATAAAGGTTGAAAATTTAATAGCTCAGAATTTGATGTTCGAAGCTGGTCTTGAAAGTATCGAAATTGCTAAACAAAATGGCTCTTGGTCTATTCTAGATACTGTTGAAGCGCTAATCGTTCCGGATGATTTAGAACAAGAACTTAGTAAATATCCAAACGCTAAAGATTTCTTTTTAAGTTTAAGTAAGTCTGCCAAAAAAGGCATTTTACATTGGATTTTTATGGCCAAACGCCCAGAAACTCGTGAAAAACGTATAAAAGAAATTGCTCTGCAAGCTAGCAAGGGCAAGAAGCCAAAACCGTTTTAGAATCTAAATATTCATCAATCTGAACTCCCGACTACGTACAGTTATGGTAATTCATGTTTTTTCATAATTGGATAACAATTAGAGGAGAGTGTTTGGCGAATTAAGAATAACGGATTTTAATACGTTCTAGTCAGTCTTTAATTTGATACCTGCAGATACCTAATTCCAACTTATAACTCTTTTGTGGGATAGAAATAAAACGATAAGATGTTTTTTATGTGCTTGTATATTTATAGTGCTTATTTTAGAATAAAATTTTAGAGTTACCATTATGAACATAAAAATAACCCAAGACCACTTTAAAATCTGTCGTCTATCTTTTCGGTTTTTTCTGCTTTTAGCTATTACAGTTTCATGTAAAAAAGAAAAGCAGGAAAGTGTTGCATCTAGTCCAGCAACAGAATCGGGCTTAGAAATTGTCGATTCAAATTCAATAGAACATCAATCACTAGATGAAGATTTAACATCACCTTTTGTAATGTTGAATAAAGATGAAAAAATTAGCAATGTAATTCGCAAAATTTTTCAAGATAAAAAAGGGCGTATTTGGATTGGGGCAGAAAATGGTGCTTATTATTATGATGGTACTATGCTAAGGTATTTAGATGACATCAAAGATCAATACGGAAAACAAGTCACCATTAAATATATTGCAGAAGATAACATTGGGAACATTTGGTTTGGGCATACTGCCGGAGTGAGTAAATTTGATGGTAGTACAATTATCAATTTTTCCAGAAAAGATGGGTTAATAGACAACGATGTTTGGTGTTTAGCAGTCGATAAAAACAACACAATTTGGATAGGTACGCTACAAGGCGCTTGTTATTTTAATGGCGATACGTTTTCTAGTTTCGAGATTCCTGAAGGCCAAAAAGATAAAACACGAGGCGTGTCTAGCACCAAGATTGTGCATAGTATTATGGAAGACAGTAAAGGTAATATGTGGTTTGCTACCAATGGAGGAGCTTATGTTTTTGATGGTAAAACGTTGACAAATATTTCGGAAACCGATGGTTTATGTAGTAATTATGTGAGTAAGGTTTTAGAGGATAGAAACGGAGGTTTTTGGTTTGGAACCGTACATAATGGATTGTGTTATTTTGATGGTGAGAAGTTTACCAATATTACCAATCAGTTTGGGGTGCAAGGAAAAGAAGTATGGGATGTTTTTCAGGACAAGAAAGGAGATATATGGTTTTCGGTGAAAAATTATGGTGTGTTTTCATTCGACGGGAAATCAATCATTAATTATAATAAAGTCCACGGACTTCAAAGTCATGCAATTATGGATATCTTTCAGGATAATTCTGATCGGTTTTGGTTCGGAGGTTTTAACGGTCTAACACGTTATAATGGCCAAGATTTTGTAAATATTACAAAGCAAGGACCATGGAGTAATTCAAAGTAACATTATATCTTTATTATATAACAGTTCCCTTTAGTATAGATTAAATTCTTATTTTTATAACCATGGGCTTAAGGAAGCTTTATAGACCATTGTAATAATTAAAAACAGACGTAAAATGAATACCGTAAGACTAATTGGACTATTACTATTAATTGTGGGCGTGGTGTTACACTTTACTTTCGAAGGAAGTATAATAGATTTTTTTAAAGGTCTTCTTTTTGGCGCAGGTTTTATCATGCTTGTCGTAGGTAGAATTGGGAAGAGGAAATTACAATAATGCAAACAGTTAAGTATTTGTGCTTTATTTATTATTTAAAAGAAATCTGTATGAAACCTGTATCATTAGTATTGCTAATTGCTTTTTTGATGTCTTGCCAACAAACCAAAAAAGAAAATTTAAAAACGGAAACCGTAAATGTTTTAGAAACTGAAGAAAATTTTGATTGGTTGTTGGGAGAATGGGAACGTTTGGACGAAGAGCCGGGCATGCAAACATTCGAAAAATGGACAAAAGTATCAGCTTCAGAATATTTGGGGATTGGATTTACCATGCAGAATGGGGACACGCTTAGACAAGAAAATATAAGGTTAGTGAATAAAAATAGCGATTGGAATTTGCTTGTAAAAGCTCCTGAAGAAGCAGAATTTACAAGCTTTAATTTGATAAATCATTCCGATAGAGAATTTACTTTTCAGAATACCCAAATAGACTTTCCAAACAAAATTAGGTATTGGAGGAAAGCAGATACGTTAAAAGCATCAGTTTCAAACGCGGAACTAGAAATTCCATTCAACTTTATAAAATCCCATTAAAAACCTTACTTTTATTAGCTTTAAAACTTGTAGAACATAGGTTTCAATAAACTATGAGTTAAATTGTAATTATGAAAAAGGTAACCCAATATAAGATATTTACGTTCGTTATTTTTATTATCCTCTTTTTTTTGATTTGGGCATTTTTTAATCATTTTTTTGAAAGTTTAAACGAGGCCTTTAGAGCTATTCTTACCGGAGGAATTACGGCACTTTTAGCCCCTCGTGTTCAGAATGTTAAAACAGCAACTGGTGAAGAACATCAGCTACGATGGATTTTTCTAAAAAAGCCAATTACTATTTAACTTTAAGATTCTCGACAAACGTCTAGTATTCTATATATAATTTCTTAAAAGAAATGAAAGCGCATTCATGGATAAAAAAATAGGATTAAGAGAAGCGATATCTATAGGCATTGGAGGTATGGTAGGTGGTGGTATTTTTGCCGTGCTTGGCCTGGCTGTTTCCTTGGCAAAAGGCGCTACACCTTTAGCTTTTTTGTTTGCCGGTCTTATCGCATTATTAACAGCGTATTCTTATGCTAAATTGTCTAAGAAATTTCCAGAGAATGGTGGCACCGTAAAATTTATTCATCAACAATTTGGGAATGGAATTTTTGCTGGTGGCCTAAATAATTTATTGTGGGTGAGTTATATTGTTATGCTTGCTTTATACGCGTCTGCCTTCGGGTCTTACGGTGCAGAACTCATAACTATTACCGGCGATAAAAATATCGACACTAGAATATTTCAAACGGCCATTATTGTTGTTGCTCTCTTAGTAAATTATCTTAGTGTAAAAGCAGTGGGCGAAATAGAATCGGTTTCTGTAATTATAAAATTACTCATTTTATTAGCTTTTATAGGAGTTGGTTTTTACGGGTTCTCTATAAACCCAAAGCATTTAGGACAGCTTGCTCCAACAGATTGGGAAAATCCATTTTTAATTCTAGCCGGAGGGATGGTGATTTTTGTGGCTTATGAAGGCTTTGAATTAATTGCGAACTCTATTTCCGATTTACGGGATCGTGAGAAGAATACCGAAAAAGCATATTTTGGTGCCGTAGGATTTGTAGTCGTACTTTATGTTTTAATTGCTATCATTACCGTGGGATCTTTATCGTTTACAGATATTGCTGGAGCCGAAGATTATGTGTTGGCTAAAGCTGCCGAACCTACATTAGGAAAAATAGGATTTAAAATTATTACAGTTACTGCACTAATCTCTACGTTTTCGGCTATTAACGCCACATTATTAGGAAGCGGTCGAGTAAACTACGATATTGCTGAAGACGATGAACTACCAGAATATTTTTGTCATAAATTTTGGGGCAAACCTTCGGGACTGTTAATCACCGCTATTTTTTCTATAACCCTAGTTAATCTATTTAATTTGCAAAGCATATCTACTGCTGGGAGCGCTGGTTTTTTGTTGATTTTTGGTATCGTAAATTATATTGGATATGAGAAATACCAGGAATTAAAGTCGAAAAGATGGATTCATCTATTGGCAAGCGTGTTGTGTATTCTTGCTTTTTTTACTTTATTAATTCAGCAATATTCAGAAAATACAACAGGTGTTCTGGCTGCGATGGGTATTATTATATTGTGTTTCCTTTTTGAATGGTTTTATAAAAGGCACGAAGCTAATACATAGTTGGTTTAATTCAATCTAATAGAAAAGGTTACATACTTAATCTGCTATCTACAATTTCCCAACAGGTTTGTTCTAAATCGCTATTAATTAAAATTTGACAAGATAATCGAATAGGCGAGTGCTCTGGATTGGGATATTGATTCAATAATTTTTGTTCATCAAGACTTAAAGGAGCTTCTATGATGTGCCCTTTTACTTGTCTAACTATACATGTGCCACACCAAGCTCTACCTTTGCAATCACCGATGGTTTCATAAAGTTCGTTAACAATTAACGCCATTAAAGATTCGTAACTATTTGGTTTAGTTTCAATGTAGTGTGTTTCCCCAATACTATCAATCAAGGTAAAAGTTATCGACTTCATTTAGAATTATGTAAATGTTTTACCTTATAAATGTAAAGAAGATTTATTACTACTGTGTTGTTTGTCAATTCTAATTTATAAAATAGATTGGTTGCATGTTGCGATATATAATTTAAGAAATAAATGTAGGATTCGTAATCTGAAAAAACCATGTTTTAAAACGGGTCTTGTGTCTTGTTTATAAGTCTGAGTTCCAAAATATTGACTAAGGGTTGTTTTGTTATATTGAAAATTTAAGCCTTAATTACAGGTGGTTTTTTAGATAATTCGTAATAAATACGACTTCAAATTTATAAATTTATTTTGCCATGTTCTATTTTAGATTTATTTTTAAAAAAATATTAAAAAAAATTAAAATGAATAAAGTATTACTATCATTTGTTATTGTATTAATTAGTACGGTAACTTATGGACAATTTCAAATTTCGGCGAGTACAGGTTATGCCATTGGAAGTGCCGGAATGAAAACAGGAACAGAAATAAATTCTACTGAAACCAAAAACGCTTATGGTAGTTATGGTGAAGGTGCCAATTTTCAATTAAGAGGGACTTATTTCTTTAACGAAACATTCGGACTTGATTTAGGATTTGGTTATTTACACGGTGCAGACCAAACAATTTCTATGGTCGATTTACCTAACGAACAAGTTGATGCTATTGCAAGAGCTAGAGCTTATGGAGCATCTTTGGCTGTAGTATATAAATTTACTAATAATGTTTACGGACGTTTTGGGGCTTTAATAAAAGTAGCAGGTAAAACAGAAGCTGTTGTTAGCAGTAGTTCTGTGTTTTCTTCAGAGGAAGCGAATGCTTTGGGATTACCAGAAGGATCATATTCAGACACAAATTATGTAGAAGATTTTCACGGACACTTTCCACTTGGTTTTGTGGGAGCATTGGGGTATAGATTTGACTTAAACTCTAATTTTAGCTTATTTGTAGAAGCTGAATATTATGGTATTAGTTTAAA
The DNA here is from genome assembly GCF_001685485.1 of Formosa haliotis. Classification (NCBI taxonomy): domain Bacteria; kingdom Pseudomonadati; phylum Bacteroidota; class Flavobacteriia; order Flavobacteriales; family Flavobacteriaceae; genus Formosa; species Formosa haliotis. The sequence continues at coordinate 3,665,347 of NZ_BDEL01000001.1, forward strand.
AAGGAAAGATTCTGAAATTACAGAGTTTAACACAGATATCGTATTACCAAATGGTGATGTTGCTGTTAAAGGATTCTACAGTTTAGATAATTTACCTGCAGGTTATGTGTTAAAAACTACCTATGTAGATGAATTATCTCATGAAGATAGTTTAGACCCATCTAAGAAACTTGCTGAAAAAGTACCATACTCTTCTTTCGGATTAAACTTTGGTGTTACTTATAAGTTTACAAATTCATCAAAATCTAAATAAATTGTAGTTTAAAAAGAAGGTTGTTAAAGCGAGTTTTACTTGTTGAAAGACCAGAAAAATAAATACAGTTTTAGAAATAATAAAAAGACCACAATTAGTGGTCTTTTTTCATTTCAAATCGAGTCTCATAATGTTCAACCGTTGGAAATGGATCGTAATAAGGATGCAAAAGTGCTTTCCAAGAATTATAGTTATCTGAAGTTCTAAAACCTATAGTGTGATCTTCCAAGGTTTCCCATTCTACTAATAAAATATATTTATTAGGCTGCTCTATACATATGTTTAATTTATGATTTAAATAACCCGGAGTTAAAGCGATATATGCACTCGCTTTTTTAAAATCTGTTTCAAAGGTGTCTTCCATGCCTTTTTTTACTTCAAGAATTGCAACTTCTAAAATCATAAGTTTATATCTGTTACTGATTAGTAGAATAAAATTACAGGTTTTAATTTATAAGGACGGCTAATAATTAAGTAAAACACTTGATTTTTTATGTTTTTTTGTGACCTGTATCCTTAGTTTTTTCCCTAGAGGTGAAGGTTTTAAGGGCTTTTAAAAAATATTTTATTTTTTTGATTGCTAGATTTAAATTACTTTTTATATTTGCAGCCCGAATGCTAAAAGAGAGGAGGTTAAGGACTATGTTAATAATACCAATTAAAGAAGGAGAGAATATAGATAGAGCGCTAAAGCGTTACAAAAGAAAGTTTGATAGAACTGGAACTAAGCGTCAATTACAATCACGTAAGCAGTTTTTAAAGCCTTCTGTAGCTAACAGAGCTCAAAAGCAAAAAGCACAATATATTCAAAGACTAAGAGATTTAGAAAACATTTAATCTTAGTTGTTTTGACACATATTAAAAAATCCTGCATGTAGCAGGATTTTTTTGTTTTATAGCGTATGATATTTTGGTTTCGAAGTAAGACTGTTTTTATACATATTGCAATTTACTGTTGTAAAGCAAATTATTTTTAAAAGAGATTATGGTGCTGCTTGAGTAAGGATTATGCTGTCGAAATAGTTTCCAGCTTGTAAACCTATAAATAAAACTCTTTCGGTATCGGTTGGGTTTGCTGTCATTGTAATTTGAAGTTCGGTAGCATTTTTTCTTTCAATCATAAATTCAGAAGATTCTAAAATAAACTGTTTGTCTGCAGTGTTTACATCTTGTCGATCTAATTCAGCGTTTCCGTTAAGCATAACTTCATTAATCCACCACCATTCACCTTTAGTTGTAATAACTATCGAATCGCGATCTGCAGAAAAAGGAACTTTCTTTTGCGAGAGTTTTATATTATCATCCCAATCCCCGTCTGGACGATCCTTTTCTGAACAGGAAAAAAATGTTATCAGGAATAGAAAAATGCTTAAGGATTTTATGAGTTGTAATTTTTTCATGGTGTAGGTTTATTTTACTTCTCATTAACGCTCATAATTTGAAGTAGGTGAGAAAAAACCTAGGTTTCAAGTAGAGGTTACAATGATGTGTTAAAGATATTAGTTTCAGATAAATAATAAACTACTAATAGTTAAAAAGCTATAACTATTGTCTTCCATCTTTTAAACTTATTATATTAGCAACAATACAGCCGCGATTATTATGTTAATAGCTCCCTTTTTAGATTATTTGTTACTAGAGAAGCATTATTCTGCTTTAACCGTAAATGCTTATAAAAAGGATTTGGGCGATTTTGCCGATTTTATTGCTGCAGAATATCAAACAGAAACATTGCAAGATGTACATTATTCGCAAATTAGAAGTTGGATTGTTTGTTTAGTAGAAAGTGGTTTAAGTAACCGAAGTATAAATAGAAAGGTATCGGCTTTAAATTCGTATTACAAGTTTTTATTAAAAACAGGAGATATCGAAGTTAATCCGCTTGCAAAGCATAAAGCTTTAAAAGTTAAAAAGAATATTCAGATTCCTTTTTCGGAAAAAGAAATGAAAACCGTTTTAGATGATTTTCCTCATGAAGATGATTTTGAAGGGTTAAGAAATCGACTGATAATAGAATTGTTCTATTCTACCGGAATTCGGCGTATAGAGTTGGTACAGCTACAATTAGAAGATTTTAATTTGTCTGGTAAAACTTTAAAAGTTTTAGGGAAACGTAATAAGGAACGATTGGTGCCTTTGTTACCATCTGTATCAGAGCTTGTTAGGTTGTATGTAAACAAACGAGATACCTTAACATTTATAAAAGACAAGGAGTATATGTTTTTAACCCAAAAAGGCGTTAAAATTTATGAAACACTTGTTTACAGAATAATAAATAACTATTTTAGTTTGGCATCTTCAAAAGTAAAAAAGAGCCCGCATATATTACGGCATTCTTTTGCAACTCATTTGCTAAATCAAGGTGCCGATTTAAATGCCGTAAAAGAACTTCTGGGCCATGCAAGTTTAGCATCAACACAAGTTTATACGCACAATAGTATATCAGAATTAAAAAAGGTGTATTTAAATACACATCCAAGAAATAAGAAATAGTACGAAACCACCTATTGTTTAATTATAAATTTTAGAAGTATGAAAGTAAACATGCAATCAGTGAATTTTAATGCAGACCAAAAATTGATAGATTTTGTTCAAAAGCGTATGGATAAGTTAGATCAGTTTTATGATAAGGTAATAAGTGCCGATGTTTATTTAAAATTAGATAACACGAGCGACAAAGAGAATAAAATCTTTGAAGCTAGAGTAAGTGTACCGGGAGATAGTTTTGTTGTTAAGAAACAATGTAAGACTTTTGAAGAAGGAGCAGATTGTGCCGCTTCGTCGTTAGAAAGACAACTTAAAAAGCGAAAAGAAAAGTTAAAATCATATTTATGATAAAAATATTTGAAAAAATGTTTTGAATAAAAGAATAAATATATACATTTGCAGTCCGTTAGAAATAGCGGACTTTTTTTGTGATGAAAAAAGTTTAAAAAGCCGATGTAGCTCAGCTGGCTAGAGCAGCTGATTTGTAATCAGCAGGTCGTGGGTTCGAGTCCCTCTATCGGCTCATTAAATTCTTGCAAAGCAAGGGTCTTAAAACAGGAAAGTAATTGCTGGTTTAAGTAAGTTCTTTTAAAGAGTGAATAATTTATAATTGGGGAGATACTCAAGCGGCCAACGAGGGCAGACTGTAAATCTGCTGACTACGTCTTCGCAGGTTCGAATCCTGCTCTCCCCACATTATTTTTACAATGTAATACATAGTAAAGGTTGTGGTAATTATAAATACAGGAATTTAAAATAATGCGAGAGTAGCTCAGTTGGTAGAGCGTCAGCCTTCCAAGCTGAATGTCGCCGGTTCGAACCCGGTCTCTCGCTCAATTTTAAGCCGGTGTAGCTCAGGGGTAGAGCGTTTCCTTGGTAAGGAAGAGGTCACGGGTTCAATTCCCGTCATTGGCTCATTTTTAAAGTATATAGAGTAAATTGAACACTAATATAAATAAGATTAAAATAAAATAAACATGGCAAAGGCAACTTTCGATCGTTCAAAACCACACTTAAACATAGGTACTATTGGACACGTAGATCACGGTAAAACAACTTTAACTGCTGCTATTACTAAAGTATTAGCTGATGCAGGTTATTCAGAAGCAAAATCTTTTGATCAAATTGATAATGCTCCAGAAGAAAAAGAAAGAGGTATCACAATTAATACTTCTCACGTAGAATATCAAACAGCTAACCGTCACTATGCTCACGTTGACTGTCCAGGTCACGCGGATTACGTAAAGAACATGGTAACTGGTGCTGCACAAATGGATGGTGCGATCTTAGTAGTTGCTGCTACTGATGGTCCAATGCCACAAACTCGTGAACACATCTTATTAGGACGTCAAGTTGGTATTCCTCGTATCGTTGTTTTCTTAAACAAAGTAGATATGGTGGATGATGAAGAGCTTTTAGAGTTGGTTGACATGGAAGTTAGAGACTTATTATCTTTCTATGAGTACGATGGAGATAACGGACCTGTTGTATCTGGTTCTGCTTTAGGTGCACTTAATGGTGAGCAAAAGTGGGTTGACACTGTGTTAGAATTAATGGAAGCATGTGACAACTGGATCGAAGAGCCTGTACGTGATATGGATAAGCCTTTCTTAATGCCTATCGAAGATGTATTCTCTATTACTGGTCGTGGAACTGTAGCTACAGGTCGTATCGAAACTGGTGTTGCTAAAACAGGAGATCCTGTAGAAATTATTGGTATGGGAGCTGAAAAGTTAACATCTACTATTACAGGTATCGAAATGTTCCGTCAAATCTTAGATAGAGGTGAAGCTGGAGATAACGCAGGTATCTTATTAAGAGGTATTGATAAGGAGCAAATTAAAAGAGGAATGGTAATTGTTAAGCCAGGATCTGTAACTCCACACGCTAAATTTAAAGCTGAGGTTTATATCCTTAAGAAAGAAGAAGGTGGACGTCACACTCCATTCCACAATAACTACCGTCCACAATTCTACGTACGTACAACAGATGTAACTGGAACTATCCAATTACCTGACGGAGTAGAGATGGTTATGCCAGGAGATAACTTAACTATTACTGTTGAGTTACTTAACACTATTGCAATGAATGTAGGTTTACGTTTCGCAATTAGAGAAGGTGGTAGAACTGTTGGTGCAGGTCAAGTAACTGAAATTTTAGACTAATTAAAGTTTAATAATATAAGGTTGAGGTATTTCAATTTTGAAATACCTTGACTTTTATACGGGCGTAGCTCAGTTGGTAGAGCACTGGTCTCCAAAACCAGGTGTCGGGAGTTCGAGTCTCTCCGCCCGTGCTAATAAAGTTTTGAAAAAATAATGGCTGGATTTGTAAATTACGTAAAAGAATCATTCGGAGAGTTAAAGCATAATGTAACTTGGCCAACTATGGCAGAAGGACAAAGCTTAACTATTTTGGTTGCTGTGTTTTCTACACTGTTCTCTTTAGCTATATGGGGAGTAGATACAGTATTCAGCAAAGTCATATCATTTTACTTTCATTTGATAAACTAAACAATAAAAAGAAGTTTTTATGTCTGAAGGAAATGCTAAAAAGTGGTATGTTGTTAGAGCTGTAAGTGGTCAAGAAAATAAAATTAAAGCATATATAGAGAATGAAATTTCTCGTTTAGGCTTAGATGATTATGTAGACCAAGTACTTGTTCCTACAGAAAAAGTTATTCAAATCCGTAACGGAAAGAAAATAAGCAAAGAAAAAGTTTATTTCCCAGGTTACATCATGGTTCAAGCTAATTTAACTGGAGAGGTACCTCACATTATTAGATCGGTTACTAACGTAATTGGTTTTTTAGGTGAAACAAAAGGTGGAGATCCAGTGCCATTAAGACAATCTGAAGTAAACAGAATGTTAGGTAAGGTAGACGAGTTAACTGTAGATACAGAAACCAATGTTGCTATTCCTTATACAATTGGCGAAACTGTAAAAGTTATTGATGGTCCATTTAATGGATTCGATGGTACTATTGAAAAGATAAACGAAGAAAAGCGTAAGCTAGAAGTAATGGTAAAGATTTTTGGAAGAAAAACACCATTAGAGTTAAGCTATATGCAGGTTGAAAAAGTATAAATAGTGTTACAACGATACCGATGTGTCATACTGCTTCCAACTGTAGAAGCACATCAAAATTAAATTATTAAAAATGGCAAAAGAATTAGGTAAAGTAGTTAAGTTACAAGTTCGGGGAGGTGCAGCGAATCCGTCGCCACCGGTTGGACCCGCTTTAGGAGCTGCAGGTGTTAACATCATGGAGTTCTGTAAGCAATTCAATGCTAGAACGCAAGACAAAGCTGGTAAAGTATTACCAGTTGTGATCTCTGTTTACAAAGATAAATCATTTGATTTTGTAATCAAGACACCACCAGCGGCAGTTCAGTTATTAGAAGCAGCCAAGGTGAAGAAAGGTTCAGGTGAACCAAACCGAAAAAAAGTAGCTAAAGTTTCTTGGGATCAGATTAAAACTATTGCTGAAGACAAAATGCAAGATTTAAATGCATTTACTATCGAATCGGCAATGAAAATGATCGCAGGTACCGCAAGGTCTATGGGAATTACCGTAACCGGAAACGCGCCAAATTAATCTAGAAAAAGACATTTAAAATGGCAAGATTAGCAAAAAAGCAAAAAGAAGCTTTAGCAAAAATAGAAAAAGGAAAACTTTATTCTATTAATGAAGCATCTTCATTAGTAAAAGACATTACAAATGCAAAATTTGATGCGTCTGTAGATATCGCTGTTCGTTTAGGAGTAGATCCTAGAAAAGCAAACCAAATGGTTAGAGGTGTAGTATCTCTTCCTCATGGTACAGGTAAAGACGTAAAAGTTTTAGCATTAGTAACTCCAGACAAAGAAGCAGAAGCTAAAGAAGCTGGAGCAGATTATGTAGGTTTAGATGAATTTCTTGATAAAATCAAGAGCGGATGGACAGACGTAGATGTAATTATCACTATGCCAAGTGTAATGGGTAAATTAGGACCATTAGGACGTATTTTAGGTCCTCGTGGATTAATGCCTAACCCAAAAACTGGTACTGTAACTATGGACGTTGCAAAAGCAGTAACTGAAGTGAAAGCTGGTAAAATTGACTTTAAAGTTGATAAAACTGGTATCGTTCACGCTGCTATTGGAAAAGTATCTTTTAGTGCAGAGCAAATAGCTGGTAACGCAAACGAATTATTACAAACTTTAATGAAATTAAAGCCAACTGCGGCAAAAGGAACTTACGTTAAGAGTATCTTCTTATCTAGTACTATGAGTCCTAGTATAGCTGTTGAGTCTAAAATTGGTTAATTAGTTAAAACTTTTATTATGACAAGAGAAGAAAAATCACAAGTAATTGAAGAACTAACTGCACAATTAGCCGATAACGCAAATATCTACGTAGCAGATATTTCTGGGTTAAACGCAGCGAAAACTTCGGAATTACGTCACGCTTGCTTTAAAGCTAACATTAAATTAGCTGTAGTAAAAAATACATTACTTGAAAAAGCAATGGAAGCTTCAGATAGAGACTTTGGTGACTTACCTAGTATTTTAAAAGGTAACACTTCAGTTATGTATTCTGAAACAGGAAACGCTCCTGCAAAAGTAATTAAAGCCTTCAGAAAGAAAGCAGAAAAACCTTTATTAAAGGGAGCTTTTATTGAAGAAACTGTTTACTTAGGAGACGACCAATTAGATGCCTTAGTAGATATCAAATCTCGTGAAGAGTTAATAGGAGATATCATAGGATTATTACAATCGCCTGCTAAGAACGTTATTTCTGCACTTCAATCAAGTGGAGGGAAACTTTCAGGTATCTTAAAAACTTTATCTCAAAAAGAGGGATAAACAAAACAGTACGCACTATTACACAATTATATTACAATTAAAAATTTATTAAAACGATAGAAAATGGCAGATTTAAAAGATTTCGCAGAACAATTAGTTAACTTAACAGTAAAAGAAGTTAATGAATTAGCAACTATATTAAAAGATGAGTACGGTATCGAACCTGCTGCTGCTGCTGTAGCTGTAGCTGCTGGACCTGCTGCTGGTGAAGCTGCAGAAGAGCAAACAGAATTCGACGTAATTCTTAAAGCTGCTGGTGGTTCTAAATTAGCTGTTGTTAAATTAGTTAAAGAATTAACTGGTTTAGGATTAAAAGAAGCTAAAGAATTAGTTGATGGTGCTCCAAGCGCTATTAAAGAAGCTGTATCTAAAGACGAAGCAGAAGCTTTAAAAACATCTTTAGAAGAGGCGGGAGCTGAGGTTGAGCTTAAGTAAGCTTATCAACCAAACAATACAAAGGTTTAGGTCTGGAGTGCTACTCTAAGACCTAAACCTATTTTGCGTATATATTAGTAAGATACGCTGTCAATTTTATTTTTAATCAAAATTTCGTCCATTGATGTTAGTAACACAAGCTGAAAGATTAAATTTCTCGTCTATTATCAATAGAACAGATTATCCAGATTTCTTGGATATTCAGATTAAATCCTTCCAGGATTTTTTCCAACTAGAAACAAAATCTGAAGAAAGAGGTAATGAAGGTTTATATAACACCTTCATGGAAAACTTCCCAATAACAGACACACGTAATCAATTTGTTTTAGAATTTTTAGATTACTTCATTGATCCACCAAGATACGCCTTAGAAGAATGTATCGAGAGAGGACTTACTTATAGCGTTCCGCTTAAAGCAAGGTTAAAACTGTACTGTACAGACCCTGAACATGAGGATTTCGAGACTATTGTTCAAGATGTGTACTTAGGTACAATTCCTTACATGACTCCTTCTGGCACCTTTTGTATCAATGGTGCAGAGCGTGTAGTCGTTTCTCAATTACACCGTTCTCCGGGGGTTTTCTTTGGTCAATCATTCCACGCTAATGGGACCAAATTATACTCTGCTAGAGTTATTCCATTTAAAGGATCTTGGATTGAATTTGCTACAGACATTAACAGTGTTATGTATGCATATATCGATCGTAAGAAAAAGTTACCTGTAACTACCCTGTTTAGAGCCATTGGTTTTGAACGTGATAAAGATATTCTAGAAATTTTTGATCTTGCCGAAGAAGTTAAAGTTTCAAAATCTGGACTTAAAAAATACTTAGGGCGTAAATTAGCTGCTCGTGTACTTAACACTTGGCACGAAGATTTTGTTGATGAAGATACTGGAGAAGTTGTTTCTATAGAGCGTAACGAAATTGTATTAGATCGTGATACAGTTTTAGATAAAGATAATATTGAAGAAATTCTTGAAGCTAATGTAAAGACTGTCCTTTTACATAAAGAAAGTGCGCAACAAGGAGATTATGCTATTATTCATAACACGCTTCAAAAAGATCCAACAAACTCTGAAAAAGAAGCTGTTGAGCATATCTATCGTCAATTACGTAATGCCGAACCGCCAGATGAAGAAACGGCTAGAGGTATTATAGACAAATTATTCTTCTCAGACCAACGTTACTCTTTAGGAGAAGTTGGACGTTATAGAATGAACAAAAAATTAGGTCTTGATATTGGAATGGATAAGCAAGTGCTTACCAAAGAAGATATCATTACCATCATAAAATATTTAATCGAGCTTATCAACTCTAAAGCAGAGATTGATGATATTGACCACTTATCTAACCGTCGTGTACGTACAGTAGGTGAACAATTATCTCAACAATTTGGTGTTGGTTTAGCCCGTATGGCACGTACTATTCGTGAGCGTATGAACGTTCGTGATAACGAAGTATTTACTCCAATCGATTTAATTAATGCTAAGACTTTATCGTCTGTAATTAATTCATTCTTTGGTACGAACCAGTTATCTCAATTTATGGATCAAACCAATCCACTTGCAGAAATTACGCACAAGCGTCGTTTATCTGCTCTTGGGCCAGGAGGTTTATCTAGAGAAAGAGCAGGGTTCGAGGTACGTGACGTTCACTACACACACTACGGTCGTCTTTGTCCGATTGAAACTCCAGAAGGACCAAACATTGGTTTAATTTCTTCACTTTCTGTATATGCAAAAGTGAATTCAATGGGATTCATCGAAACACCGTATAGAGCCGTAACAGATGGTGTAGTAGATATTCAAAATCCTCCAGTATATTTAAGTGCAGAAGAGGAAGAAGAAAAATTAATTGCACAAGCAACAGTAACAATCGATGAAAATGCTAAGATTGTTCATGATAAGGTAATTGCTAGAATGGAGGGTGATTTCCCTGTTATAGAACCTACAGCATTACATTATACAGATGTTGCACCAAATCAAATTTCGTCAATATCGGCTTCATTAATTCCGTTCTTAGAACATGATGATGCGAACCGTGCCTTGATGGGATCTAACATGATGCGTCAAGCTGTACCATTATTACGTGCTCAAGCACCTATTGTTGGAACAGGTTTAGAGCGTCAAGTAGCTACAGACTCTCGAGTATTGATTAATGCAGAAGGAAGCGGAGTTGTAGAATATGTAGATGCAAACGAAATTACAATTAAATACGACCGTACAGTCGATGAGGCTGCAGTAAGTTTTGATAGCGATATTAAAACCTATCCGTTAGTTAAGTTTAGAAAAACTAACCAAGGAACCTCAATCAACTTAAAACCTATTGTTCGTAAAGGTGATAGAGTTCAAAAAGGTCAAGTACTTTGTCAAGGTTATGCAACCGAAAACGGTGAATTAGCATTGGGTAGAAACATGAAAGTAGCCTTTATGCCTTGGAAAGGGTATAACTTTGAGGATGCCATCGTGATTTCTGAAAAAGTAGTTCGTGAAGATATCTTTACATCTATCCATATCGATGAGTACTCTTTAGAAGTTAGAGATACTAAATTAGGTAACGAAGAGTTAACTAATGATATTCCTAACGTTTCTGAAGAAGCGACTAAAGATTTAGATGAAAATGGTATGATTCGCGTAGGTGCGGAAGTTAAGCCTGGTGATATCCTTATTGGAAAAATTACACCAAAAGGTGAAAGCGATCCTACTCCAGAAGAAAAATTATTACGTGCTATTTTTGGTGATAAAGCAGGAGATGTAAAAGATGCATCTTTAAAAGCTTCTCCATCCTTAAATGGTGTAGTAATCGATAAAAAATTATTTGCTCGTGCGGTTAAAGATAAGCGTAAGAGAGCTAAGGATAAAGAAGATATTTTACAATTAGAAGGTATTTACTCTTCAAAATTTGAAGAATTAAAGAATGTTTTAATTGATAAATTATTCACTTTAGTTGGCGGTAAAACAGCTCAAGGTATCTTTAACGATTTAGGTGAAGAAGTATTACCAAAAGGTAAGAAATACACGCTTAAAATGTTAAACGCTGTAGAAGACTATACCCACTTAACATCTGGTGTATGGACTACAGACGATCATACTAATAAACTTGTTGCCGATTTAATTCACAACTACAAGATTAAAGAAAACGACTTACAAGGGTCTTTAAGACGTGAGAAGTTTACGATTTCTGTAGGAGATGAATTACCAGCAGGAATTATTAAATTAGCTAAAGTTTATATCGCTAAAAAACGTAAACTAAAAGTAGGAGATAAAATGGCAGGACGTCACGGTAACAAAGGTATTGTTGCTCGTATCGTGCGTCAAGAAGATATGCCATTCTTAGAAGACGGAACACCTGTAGATATAGTATTAAATCCATTAGGGGTACCATCTCGTATGAACATTGGACAAATTTATGAAACTGTTCTTGGTTGGGCAGGTCAAAACTTAGGACGTACGTATGCGACTCCTATTTTTGATGGTGCAACTATCGATCAAATCAACGAATTAACAGACGAAGCTGGAATTCCACGATACGGTCATACCTATCTTTATGATGGTGGAACAGGAGATCGTTTTGACCAACCTGCAACTGTTGGAGTTATCTATATGTTAAAATTAGGACATATGGTAGACGACAAAATGCACGCACGTTCTATCGGGCCATACTCTTTAATTACACAACAACCATTAGGTGGTAAAGCACAATTTGGAGGTCAGCGTTTTGGAGAGATGGAAGTTTGGGCACTTGAGGCATATGGTGCTTCTGCAACCTTAAGAGAAATATTGACAGTGAAATCTGATGATGTTATTGGTAGAGCTAAAACTTACGAAGCAATCGTAAAAGGAGAGCAAATGCCAGAACCTGGATTACCAGAATCATTCAACGTACTTATGCACGAATTGAAAGGTTTAGGACTAGACATTAGATTAGAGGAATAATATATTGTTCGTCAGGTTTATTATAAACCTGACGAACTAAGTTTACAAATAATTCGATATCACCATATATTATGGCAAGAAAACAAGATAAGAATACAGTAAAGAGGTTTAACAAAATCTCAATTGGTTTAGCATCACCAGAGTCTATATTAGCAGAGTCTAAAGGGGAAGTGCTTAAGCCAGAAACTATCAATTATCGAACTCATAAACCAGAACGAGATGGTTTATTCTGTGAGCGTATTTTTGGTCCTGTAAAAGACTACGAATGTGCCTGTGGAAAATATAAGCGTATTCGCTACAAAGGTATTGTATGTGACCGTTGTGGTGTTGAAGTAACAGAAAAGAAAGTACGTCGTGATCGTGTAGGACACATTAATCTTGTTGTTCCTGTAGCACACATTTGGTATTTCCGTTCTTTACCAAACAAAATAGGGTATTTATTAGGTTTACCTTCTAAGAAATTAGATATGATTATTTACTACGAACGCTATGTAGTAATTCAGCCAGGTAATGCTAAAAATGCCGAAGGAGAACCATTACAAAAAATGGATTTCCTAACAGAAGAAGAGTATTTAAATATTTTAGAAACGCTTCCTCAAGACAATCAATATTTAGAAGACACAGACCCAAATAAATTCCTTGCGAAAATGGGTGCTGAGTGTTTAATAGAGCTTTTAGCACGTATCGATTTAGATGCTTTATCTTATCAATTACGTCATAAAGCAAATACAGAAACATCTAAGCAACGTAAAACAGAAGCTTTAAAACGTTTACAGGTTGTTGAAGCTTTACGTGAATCTAACGAGAACAGAGAGAATCGTCCAGAATGGATGATTATGAAAGTGGTTCCTGTAATTCCACCAGAATTACGTCCGTTAGTGCCATTAGATGGAGGTCGTTTTGCGACTTCAGATTTAAATGATTTATACCGTCGTGTAATTATTCGTAACAACCGTTTAAAGCGTCTTGTTGAGATTAAAGCACCAGAAGTTATTTTACGTAACGAAAAACGTATGTTACAGGAATCTGTAGACTCGTTATTCGATAACACACGTAAAGCATCTGCGGTTAAAACAGATTCTAACAGGCCTTTAAAATCCTTATCAGATTCATTAAAAGGTAAGCAAGGACGTTTCCGTCAAAACTTATTAGGTAAGCGTGTTGATTATTCTGCACGTTCTGTAATTGTTGTAGGACCAGAATTGAAATTATTCGAATGTGGTTTACCTAAAAATATGGCTGCAGAGCTTTACAAACCTTTCGTAATTAGAAAATTAATTGAAAGAGGTATTGTAAAAACGGTTAAGTCTGCTAAAAAGATTATAGACAAAAAAGAACCAGTGGTTTGGGATATCTTGGAAAATGTGCTTAAAGGACATCCAGTATTGCTAAACCGTGCGCCTACATTACACCGTTTAGGTATTCAAGCATTCCAACCAAAATTAATTGAAGGAAAAGCGATTCAATTACACCCATTAGTATGTACGGCATTTAACGCCGATTTCGATGGTGACCAGATGGCGGTGCATTTACCACTAGGGCCAGAAGCTATTCTTGAAGCGCAAATGTTAATGTTAGCGTCTCACAATATCTTAAACCCAGCAAACGGTTCTCCTGTAACGGTACCTTCTCAAGATATGGTACTTGGTCTTTATTATATGACCAAGCTACGTACATCTACTCCAGAAGTGCCAATTAAAGGAGAAGGTTTAACATTCTACTCTCCAGAAGAAGTTGTTATTGCTTTCAACGAGAAGCGTGTAGACCTTAACGCAGGTATTAAAGTTAGAACTTACGATTTTAACGATGCAGGCGAAATTGTATTACAAATTATAGAAACTACTGTAGGTCGTGTTTTATTTAACGATAAAGTACCTCATGCAGCTGGATATATCAACCAAGTTTTAACTAAAAAATCGTTAAGAGATATTATTGGTAATATCTTAAGAGTTACTTCTGTTCCAGAAACAGCTGCTTTCCTTGACGAAATTAAAACTTTAGGTTACAAATTTGCATTCCAAGGTGGACTATCATTTAGTTTAGGTGATATTATTATCCCACCAGAAAAGCAAGGTATGATCGATAAAGCTAACGGCTTAGTTGAAGGTATTACGGGTAACTATAACATGGGACTTATTACTAACAACGAACGTTATAACCAAGTAATTGATATTTGGACATCGACAAACGCGGAATTAACCGAGTTGTCTATGAAGCGTATTCGTGAAGACCAACAAGGGTTTAACTCGGTATTTATGATGCTTGATTCTGGAGCACGTGGATCTAAAGAACAGATTCGTCAGCTTACAGGTATGCGTGGATTAATGGCGAAACCTAAAAAATCGAATGCAGGAGGAGGAGAAATTATTGAAAACCCAATTCTTTCTAACTTTAAAGAAGGTCTTTCAATTTTAGAATACTTTATCTCTACTCACGGTGCTCGTAAAGGTCTTGCCGATACGGCTCTTAAAACTGCCGATGCGGGTTACTTAACACGTCGTCTGGTAGATGTATCTCAAGATGTTATTATTAATAGCGAAGATTGTGGTACTTTAAGAGGTGTAGAAGTTACGCCATTAAAGAAAAACGATGAAGTTGTAGAATCTTTAGGAGAACGCGTAATTGGACGTGTATCGTTATACGATGTTACAAATCCATTAACGGATGAGTTATTAGTGTCTGCAGGCGAACTTATTACTGAAGATATCGCCGATACCATAAACCAATCACCTTTAGATACTGTAGAAGTACGTTCTGCATTAACTTGTGAAGCGAAAAAAGGTATTTGTGCTAAATGTTACGGACGTAACCTTGCAACCAATAAAATGGTTCAATTAGGTGAAGCTGTTGGTGTTGTTGCTGCACAATCTATTGGAGAACCTGGTACACAGTTAACACTTCGTACGTTCCACGTTGGAGGTATTGCAGGTAACATTTCTGAAGATAATAAGCTAATCGTTAAATTTGACGGTATTGCAGAAATCGAAGATCTTAAAACGGTTAAAGGTGAAGATAACGAAGGAAACCCAATTGATATTGTAATTTCTCGTACATCTGAATTAAAACTTATAGATAAGAAAACAGGAATCACGTTAAGTACAAATAACATTCCTTACGGTTGTACAATTAATATTGAAAACGGCCAGGAGTTAAGTAAAGGTGATGTAGTTTGTTCATGGGATCCATATAACGGTGTAATTATATCAGAATTTGCTGGTAAAGTGCGTTATGAAAACATTGAGCAAGGTGTAACTTACCAAGTTGAAATTGACGAGCAAACTGGTTTCCAAGAAAAAGTAATTTCTGAATCTAGAAGCAAAAAATTAATTCCAACATTACATGTCGATGACGCTCAAGGAAACGTAATCCGTTCTTATAACCTACCAGTTGGAGCGCATTTAATGATTGATGATGGTGAAAAGATTATTGTTGGTAAAATTTTAGTTAAAATTCCACGTAAATCTGCAAAAGCAGGGGATATTACTGGAGGTTTACCTCGTGTAACAGAATTATTCGAAGCACGTAACCCGTCTAACCCAGCTGTAGTAAGTCAAGTTGATGGTGTTGTTTCTTTCGGAAAAATTAAGCGTGGTAACCGTGAAATTATCGTAGAATCTAAATTAGGAGACATTAAGAAATACCTAGTTAAATTATCAAATCAGATTCTTGTACAAGAAAATGATTTCGTTAAAGCAGGTATGCCACTTTCTGATGGTTCTATTACACCAAACGATATTTTAAATATTAAAGGCCCTTCAGCTGTACAACAATACTTAGTGAACGAAGTTCAAGAAGTATACCGTTTACAAGGGGTGAAAATTAACGACAAGCATTTTGAAGTTGTTGTAAGACAAATGATGCGTAAAGTTCAAATAAAGGATTCTGGAGATACGATTTTCTTAGAAGATCAATTAGCTCATAAAGCTGACTTTATTGAAGAAAACGATAAAATATTTGGCTTAAAAGTAGTTGAAAATGCAGGTGATTCTACAAACCTTAAAGAAGGACAATTAATAACACCGTTCACTTTAAGAGATGAGAACTCATTATTACGTCGTGAAGATAAAGAGCTTGTAACAGCAAGAGATGCTCAGCCAGCAACGGCTACGCCAATCTTACAAGGTATTACAAGAGCGTCATTACAAACTAAATCGTTTATCTCTGCTGCTTCTTTCCAAGAAACAACAAAAGTTCTTAACGAAGCTGCCGTAGCAGGTAAAGTAGATAGTCTTGAAGGTCTTAAAGAAAATGTAATTGTAGGACACAAAATTCCAGCTGGTACTGGTATGCGTAAGTACGATCATATTATCGTAGGATCTAAAGAAGAGTTCGACGAAATGATGCAAGCTAAAAGACAAGAAGTGAATTATAACTAAATGAAACTAAAATTTTGCAAGCCGAAGGGACGCAAAAGGGAAGTTGAATTTATGCTGAGCTTAGTCTAAGCATTTTATAACATAAAAGCCTTCATGTATATTTTATACTTGAAGGCTTTTTTAATTAAAACAGATTACTAATTAGGTCTTCCGCTATCGTGGAACTCCAAAACAAATAAAATTCTATGGCAAACGAAAAAGACAACCCAAAACAAGGCCAAATTAATATTGAATTAGATGAAAAAATTGCCGAAGGTACCTACTCAAACTTGGCCATTATTAATCATTCGGTATCAGAATTTGTAGTAGACTTTGTTAGTATTATGCCTGGAACACCTAAAAGTAAGGTGAAATCTAGAATTATATTAACACCACAGCATGCAAAACGCCTGCTTAAAGCTCTGGCCGATAATGTAAACAGATTTGAAAATGCCCATGGTGAAATTAAAGATTACGAGCAACCACCAATACCATTAAATTTTGGTCCTACTGGTGAAGCATAACCTATGCTTTTAAAATTTATATAGGTATAAGGTTGCTCGACATGTTTTTCTCAGCAACCACCAATACCATTAAATTTTGGTCCGACTGGTGAAGCATAACGTATGCTTTTAAAATTTATATAGGGAAAAGGTTGCTCGACATGTTTTTCTCAGCAACCACCAATTCCATTAAATTTTGGGCCAACCGGAAAAATATAAAAAAGCCCTTTGACATTGTCAAAGGGCTTTTTTATGCGATTATATGATGATCTAAATCACCTCATTCTGAACTTGTTTCAGAATCTCATTACATTGATAACAAATTGAGTATCCTCAATCAAGTTCAGGTTGACGACAATTTAACTTTTCAGAAATTCTCTTTTTATATAATGTTGAGTGATGTTGTTTTATTGGTTTTAACCTTTTAACGCTGTACGTGTTTCAAAACCTCACAACTATGCTAACCTATTTTCTTAAATTTCTCTACAAGTTAAAAATATCCGCATTAATCAAACTCCGAAGTTAAATGGAATTTAATATTCGGGAATTTTTGTTCCGTCATTTGTAAAGAGAATTGAGAATCTGCTAAAAACACCAATTGGTTTCTTTTGTCTTTGGCTAGAAAACGTTGTTTCACACGTAAAAATTCTTTAAACTCTTCACTCTTTTTATCTTTTGGCTCAACCCAACAAGCTTTATAAACATTTAAGTTTTCGTAAGTACATTTTGCACCATATTCATGCTCTAAACGATATTGAATTACCTCGTATTGTAGGGCTCCCACGGTACCAATAACTTTTCTTCCATTAAGTTCTAAAGTGAATAGCTGGGCTACTCCTTCGTCCATTAATTGGTCTATACCCTTATAAAGTTGTTTAGATTTTAATGGGTCGGCATTATTAATATATCTAAAATGCTCTGGCGAAAAGCTTGGTATACCTTTATAGTGAATAAGTTCTCCTTCGGTAAAGGTATCTCCAATTTTAAAACTTCCGGTATCTTGTAATCCTACAATATCTCCAGGGTAAGAAATATCGACAATTTCTTTCTTTTCAGCAAAAAAGGCATTCGGACTAGAGAACTTTACTTTCTTATTAGTTCTAACATGCAAGTAAGGTGCATTACGTTTAAACTCACCAGATACTATTTTAACAAAGGCTAAACGGTTTCTATGATTAGGGTCCATGTTAGCATGAATCTTAAAAATAAAGCCTGTAAATTTATTTTCATCTGGTAGTACTAAACGTTCTTCACTTTGTTTTGGTCTAGGTTTAGGAGCAATTTCTACAAAACAGTCTAATAATTCACGAACTCCAAAATTATTTAAAGCCGACCCGAAAAATACAGGTTGCACATGGCCTTCTAAATAGGCTGCTTTGTCAAATTCAGGATAAATGCCTTCAACTAATTCTATTTCCTCACGTAGTGTATTTGCAGATTTTTCACCTACTAATTTATCTAATTCTGGCGATGATAGGTCTGATATCTCAATAGTTTCTTCAATATCTTTTCTACTATCCCCGCTAAATAAATTTACATTCTTTTCCCAAATGTTGTAAATCCCTTTAAACTCGTAACCCATTCCAATTGGGAAACTTAACGGTACAACTTTTAATCCTAATTTTTGTTCAACTTCATCTAATAAATCAAAAGCATCTTTACCCTCACGATCCATTTTGTTTATAAAAACAATCATAGGTATGTTTCGCATACGGCAAACTTCAACTAATTTCTCAGTTTGTTCCTCAACCCCTTTTGCAACATCAATAACTACAATAACACTATCTACAGCAGTTAGTGTACGGTAAGTATCTTCAGCAAAATCCTTGTGTCCTGGGGTGTCTAAGATGTTAATTTTTATGCCATCGTATTCAAAAGCTAAAACAGATGTCGCTACAGAAATTCCACGCTGACGTTCAATTTCCATAAAGTCACTTGTAGCTCCTTTTTTTATTTTATTACTTTTTACAGCTCCGGCTTCTTGAATAGCACCACCAAAAAGAAGTAATTTTTCGGTTAGTGTTGTTTTACCAGCATCGGGATGCGATATAATTCCGAAGGTACGACGTCTGTTTATTTCACTTTTAAAACTCATAATATTTGTTGAAAATAGGACGCAAAGATACTATTATTAGTACGAAATGCTATAAATGAAGTCGAGCCTTTTTATTTTTATCTCTACATTAACGTATTTTATAATTTTACTTGGTATTTTTACATTATGATAGAAGAAAACGTAATATTAGTTAACGAAAATGATGAGCCAATTGGGCTTATGCCAAAATTAGAAGCACACGAAAAAGGGGTTTTACATCGCGCTTTCTCGGTATTTGTGTTTAATGAAAAAAATGAGTTAATGCTGCAACAACGCGCATTAGATAAATATCATACGCCTGGATTATGGACCAATACCTGTTGTAGCCATCAACGCGATGGGGAGTCAAATATCGTTGCTGGTAGACGCCGTTTACAAGAAGAAATGGGATTTGTAACGGCCTTAGAAGAAACCACGTCGTTTGTATATAAATCACCTTTCGAAAATGGTTTAACCGAACATGAATATGACCATGTTTTAATAGGGTATTACGATGGCGAACCTAATATAAACCCAGAAGAGGTTGCCGATTGGAAATGGATGTCTTTAAATGATATTAAAGCAGATATTAAATTGCACCCAGAGTTATACACGTCTTGGTTTAAAATTATTTTCGATAAGTTTTACGAATTTATAAATGTCTCTAAATAAATGATAGCTAAAGTAAGTAGGCAAGGGTATTTTAATGCCGCGCACAGATTATATAGAAAAGATTGGAGCGACGAAAAAAATCAATTAATATTTGGGCGTTGCAACAATGCCAACTATCACGGCCATAATTATGAGGTTATAGTTAGTGTAACGGGAGAAATAGACCAAGAAACAGGTTTTGTAATTGATTTAAAAATTTTAAAACAGTTAATAAAAGACGAAGTAGAAGAAGCTTTCGATCATAAAAACTTAAATTTAGATGTTGCCGAATTTAAAGATCTTAATCCTACTGCCGAAAATATAGCCGTTATTATTTACAATAAATTGAAACCAAAAATAGGAAAGCATTTAGAGTTAGAAATAACACTTTATGAAACCCCTAGAAATTTTGTAACCTACTCAGGAAAATAGCAACCACATGAAAAATTTAATTTACCCATTAAAGTTTGAACCGATTTTAAAAGAAAAAATCTGGGGAGGAGAAAAGCTCAATACACTTTTAAATAAAAAAAGTACTTTACCTAATATAGGTGAAAGTTGGGAAGTAAGCGATGTAGATGGCGAACCTTCGGTAGTTGCCAATGGTAGTTTAAAAGGAAAAACCTTAAAGGAGCTTTTATTAGAATATAAAGAAGATTTTATTGGTGTTCAAAATCACAGGATTTTTGGCGAAAAGTTTCCTTTACTTATAAAATATATCGATGCTAAGGAAGATTTATCTATACAATTGCATCCAAATGACGAACTTGCCGGTAAACGCCATAACTCTTTTGGGAAAACCGAAATGTGGTATGTTATGCAAGCCGATGAAGACTCTAAGTTAATTATAGGGTTTAAAGAAAATATGAGTCCAGGTATTTATTTAGAACATCTAGAAAATAAAACCCTACCAGAAATATTAAATACAGAACGTGTTAAACCTGGCGATGCTTTTTTTATAGAAGTAGGGAGAGTGCATGCTATTGGTGCAGGAGTTATGTTGGCAGAAATTCAACAGACTTCAGATATTACCTACCGTGTTTATGATTGGGAACGTGTAGATGCCGAAGGAAATGAGCGCGAATTGCATACCGAATTAGCTTTAGATGCGATAGATTTTGAAATGACGGGCGATTTTAAAATGCCTTACGAAAAAATACAAAATGAATCTAGCGAAATGATTAGTTGTCCGTATTTTACAACTAATTTCTTAGAGGTTACAGATACGGTAACCAAAGAAAATTATCACGATTCGTTTATAATATATATGTGTGTTGAAGGGGAAGCAGAAATTACTACCAATGGAAACTCAGAAACGATAAAAACAGGAGAAACCATTTTGCTTCCAGCCGCCGCAAAATCCTACGAAATTACAGCAAAACAAGCCAAACTTTTAGAAGTTTATGTATAAAAAAAATCCCGGGTGTAACACTCGGGAATTTTATTTAACAAGCAGTTTTAGACTCCTTATAATAGGCTTCATCTAGGGTGAATCCAAATAGCGCACTACAAATAGTTTCATGATGATTTGTAATTGGCTTAGGTTTAGTAACAATAATGTTTACTAAATAACCATGATCAGCTTTTTTAATTAATTGGGCCTGAATGGTTAATTCATCATTTAGAAATGCGTTTTTATGCATTTTAAATTTAAAGTCAGCAAGATCGTTGACATCTTGTAAATAAAATTCTTTTATTGGGTAAGTAGCAACCGTTTTTATTTTGCTATAAAGTATATGTGGTAATAAAAATCCGTTAGCGTTGCTTACATTTTTTGTTACAGTAAAAGGTACGTTGGTGTTTATATGTGTATTCATGATGTTATTTTTTTATGGATATATTAAAGCGGGTCTCAATTTGTAATTATGATAAGTACAATACATGACGTTTGTACGAATGGAAAAAGGTTTAAGCTTCTGATTGTCCTGTTTAATTGAATTTACATTTTTCATAATATTAAAATTTAAAATTAGTAATGGGTTAAAAATAAAAAAGGTGCTTTAAAAAAAGCACCTTTAGAGTTTATCGTTATATTATATAATAGTTAACTTGATTCAAGATGCACAGATAGTTTACGCTTAAGCATACAAATGACATTAGTGTTCCACTGTTGTGAAATACTATGGTTTACTTGCTTATATTGTGCATTGATTGTATTCATAGGATAAATCTAATAATATTTTTTTAATTGAACAATATTTAAATGTAATTATAACAAATTTTGTTTCGGATTAATGTAATTTTGCAGCAAATAAATACAATTTTATATTATGGCAAATGTTAGAGATTTAAAAAAGGACATTAATTACGTTTTAGGAGATATTATTGAAGCTGTTTACATTTGGGAATATGCCAACACAGACAAGGATACTAAAAAGAGTGAAGCAATTATCGATGAAGCAATCTCAACTTTTGATACATTAATTGCAAAAGTAAATGATAAGAAGGTAGACGATAAAAAAGCTCATTTTAAAGCGATTAACCAAGAATTGGAAACTAAGGGTCGTGCATTGATTGAAAAAATCAATAATTTAAGCTAAATTATTTTGAAAAAGTTTTGCAGATATAAAAAACACTCTTATATTTGCACTCGATTTTCAGGCCGATGTAGCTCAGCTGGCTAGAGCAGCTGATTTGTAATCAGCAGGTCGTGGGTTCGAGTCCCTCTATCGGCTCTAAAAAAGTTCAATGTTTACGCATTGAACTTTTTTTTTGATTTGATTTTAAAACCTCAATAATTTTAAAATTAAGCCGGATCAAGTCTAAAAGTTGTGGGATTTATATATTACGCATAAATAGATGCTAGTCTAAATAAGAAAAAATCTATATTTCTGACACCTCTAAATTGTGCTCTAAAAGCTTTTATTTTAGCATTGAAAGATTCAGCCGATGCGTTTGTACTTCTGTTATCGAAATAATTTAGTATATTTTTGTAATGAATAGACATGGTTCTTGCTATTGTATTAAAGCTTTTAAACTCCGCTTTTCTTACTTTTTCATCCCATTTCGCTAGTCTAATTAATGCAGATGTTTTATCTTTTGAATTATTAAATATCCATGATAAGTTCTGACATAGATTATATGCCTTTTCTAAATCTGGATATCTCTGAAATAGAACTTCCGCTCTTTGAGATTGATTTTTAGTCCATTTTGAACTTGATTTGTATAGTAAATATCTGCTTCTAGCGAGTAACTGTTTGAGTGTATCTCCATTTTTAAGGAGTTCAGGGGTAAACTTCAGGGATTTACTTCTTGCTTTTTCTATAGCATCGTTTTCTAGGTCTATAGCATCCCATCTATGCTTAATTCTAATCTCTTGTAATGCATCTAGTGCTAATTTTTGAACATGGAAACGATCTATAACCAATGTCGCATTGGGGAATGATTTCTTAACTATCAGTCCCATATTTCCAGCCATATCTAAAGTTACTTCCTTAACCTTACTTCTTTGTTTTAGAGGGATTTTGCGTAGTATATTAATAACCGTTTCAGCTTTGGTTCCTTTTACCATTGCTATTATAGCTCCTGTCTTTCCTTTTGCGGATTTATTTGTTATTATGGTATATAAATCACCATTGGAGAAAGCTGTTTCGTCCAATGAAAGGTAACCCCCGATGTTTTGAGGAAATAACATCCAATTTCTTGCATGCGACTTTTGATCCCAAGATTTAAAGTCACTTAAATAATCTTTATATTGTCTTTGCATACTTCTAGGGTTTACTCCATAGAATTTAGCGACCAGAGTTGTGCAAGAAGCATTATTACTAATAGAGTTCTTTTAAAAAAGCAGCAAATTCACTAGTCATTCTAGTGCCTTTTGCTACTAATTTCCAATCCCTTGTAACCACTTTATTAGTGTCTTGATTAATCCATCTTCGTCTAGTGATATGTAAGAAAACATTCTTACCTCTTATGGGGAAATCCTGAATACTAGCTTCTGGAAAAAACCTTTAGAGTGTAGTTTTTCATCTTTATGATCCAATGGTGCATTGTTTAGTTCTGTGAAATAAAAATGAATTTCTTCAGCTTTAACCTCATGCTTAGTTAAGTCAAAATAGGTTACTAAAACTTCTGGAAGTAATAAATTAGCAATTGATAATAGAGTGTCTGAGGACATGTATTTCTTTTATTCAAAGGTCTTCCAATTTTTTGTACTCCACAACTTTTTGTGTTGAGCCATTAAGCCTCCTTAGCAGGTCTAATATCTACTGCTACGGTCATTTTATTTTTTCCTGTACTGTATACTACACCTTTTAAGGGAGGAACATCGTAATAATCACGTCCCCAAGACACGGTTATGTGTTGGTTTTTAGGAATTTGGTTATTTGTAGGGTCGAAATCTACCCAACCAAAACTAGGTATAAACACAGAAAACCAAGCATGAGAGGCATCTGTACCTACTAATTTTTCCTTTCCTGGAGGTGGTATAGTTTCAATATATCCGCTTACATATCTAGCAGGTAAACCTATAGAGCGTACGCAGGCAATAGCAATTTGTGCAAAATCTTGGCAAACTCCTTTTTTCTCTTTTATTACTTCGTGTATAGGGGTTGCAATAGTGCTAAATTCCGAATCAAATTTAAATTCTTTGAAGATACGTTGCATGAGTTCGAATGCGGCTTCAAAAACGGGACGTTTAGGCTTAAAAGATTGCTCTGCATAGGCTTTGATGTCTGGCGTTAACTTAGCAATAAAAATAGATTCTAAAACAAACTGTTTAACATCTATATATTCGGGATTATTTGTTTTTAATTCTAATAAAGCTTCTTCTAAAGTGATAGTTTTACCTTTTTCCGATGTTTCTATATTAGGTTGTTCCGTGTAATCTCTTTCTATTATGCTCTTAGCTTTTACTTCTAATTTGTTGTGTTGTTTCTGAATTGAAAACCTAGTAATGGTATTCCCGAAAAAATCGAGACGTTCGGTTATTTCTGTTGGCGTTGGATTAATTTCAAGTTCATAGTCTATAAGCGTTTGTCCAGGCATATTTTTGGGTTTCAATGTGGCAATATTATGGCAAAATGAAACACCACTTTCATAATCGTAACGTGTGGTATGAGAAACTTTAAATTTCATAATTACAAGGTGAAATTTTGATTAACCAACTGCTTTTGTTGGTATGCATGATTAAAATAGGTGTCGGAAATCGCTAAGGAGGTTTCATGAAGTAAATCGCTTAATTCTGTTAAAGCATCATCTAAATTTTGCCTAATTATTACGGCATCTGTTCCCAACTCTAAAAGTGAAGTTATTTCTAAATTTTTAATTTTATGATAAGCTTCAGAAATAAATTCCTGACAATCGGTGGATTGATTAACTGCGTCAGAATGTGGAAGTTTATTTATGTCTTTTTGAATGCGTTTAATTTGATATGTTAAGGACTTTGGATATTCTTTATCTAGTAAAATGAGGTTTATAACATTCTCTGTACTTAAATAAGACCTGTAACTGTATCTGTAAATATTTAAACTTTCATGACTTGTTAAAAGTGCTTCTAAAATTTCATATTGAGCTTGTTTTTCATGATTTATAACTAGAAGGGAGCGGCATTTCGAGATATTCATCATGGCTTGCTCGGTCTGTAAACCTATAAAATATAACAACAATCCTTGTTCTACCAGGATGCTTTCCTCAATGAGTCCCATAAAAGCAATAAGTCTTGTGATGATTTTATCTAGTATTTTTATAAGCGATTGGGGAGTATCTTTGCTGTCTTCTTCTACAAACTTTGTCCAATTCTTCTGAATACCATCAAAAACACGCCACATGTCTTTAGACCATAAATTTCTTAAGGTGTAATACGAATTATTGAAACTAGAAAGCGTTTGTGCAAAACTTCCAATTCTATCTTGATCAATCAATAAAGATAGAATTTCTTTTAAAGGATCTTTAAGTGCTTTTTCGCCTTCTTTCCCAATAAATCCAGGGAACGTAGAAGTTAAGTGTGTTACAGCTTGAAATAAGCTAAGCAAGCCTTCAGATTGTGTTTTTTGTTCGTTATACTGCTCATTACTCATTTTGTTAAGGACGGTGCGTAAAAAACGAGCCGTAACAAGAGCTCTACCTAAGTATCGTCCCGACCAATATAAATTTTCGGCCGTATTGCTTGGTAAATCTTTAATTCCGGAGATAGAAATTCTACACGTATTATCCCAAGAGTAATTTTGAATATTAGTCTGTTGTTCATCGGTAACAATCCAGAAATCTTTACTTACTCCACCACGTTGATTAGAGACAAATAAGTTTTCTCGTTCTGCAGCTACACGAACCAAGCCACCAGGCATGACAGCATATCCTTCTTGTGTGGCTATAGAAAATGTTCTGCACATCACTTTTCGCGGTTCTAATTTATCTTTAACAAGATCTGGAGCGGTAGAAAAGGATATTTTTTCTTGTGCTACAAAAATAAACGGATTGGCAATTATTTCTTTTTTAGCTGATCTAATTGTTTTGGTTTAAGAAATTCACAGAAAAAGATGCTTTCTCTGTTAGACCTATCAATACGTTTTACAACCAAGTTAGTGAGGTTGTTTAAAACATAATTACGTTCTTTTTCCTGGCCACACCACCAAGAGCCTATTTGCGGTAGAATTAAATCCTCTTTAAAAAAGTACTTACAAATGGCATTCATAAAAGGAATTAATCCGGAGTTTTCCAGAATACCGCTACCTATAGGGTTTACTATAGTTACCTTTTGTTCTCTTACCACATCAAGTAAACCGGCAACTCCTAAATACGAGTCTTCACGAAGCTCTAAAGGGTCCATAAACACATCGTCTACACGTCTTAAAATAACATCGACTTGTTTCAGTTCTTTTAATGATTTCATCCAAACTTTACCGTTTCTTACCACTAAATCGTTACCTGTAACTAATGGGTAACCTAGGAAGGAGGATAGATAGGCATGCTCAAAATAGGTCTCGTTTAAAGGCCCAGGTGTTAAAATAACAATATTGGGATTTTCTTTGTTTTGAGGCGCAGCATCGATAAGCATTTTATTAAACTCGTAAAAGAAATGTGTTGGAGGTTTAACATGAATATCTTTATAAAGATCGGGTAAAATACGACTTGTAGAATATCTGTTTTCTAAAGCATATCCCATGCCCGAAGGGGCTTGCGTTCTGTCGTTAACTACCCACATACGGCCATCTGGACCGCGTGCTAAATCGGTAGAATGAATTAATAAGTTTTTAGCGGTTTTATATTGAATTTGATCGCATTGTCTTAAAAATCCACGGTGCGCATAAATGACTTCCAGCGGAATAATGCCATTTTTTATAAGCTCACGTTCGCCATAAATATCTTTTAAAATTAGGTTTAGTAATTCTGAACGCTGCTGAATACCTTTTTCAACAGTGTCCCATTCTTTTTCATGAATTATAAAGGGCACTATGTTTAATTGCCAAGCGCGGTGCATACCTTTAGGGTCGTTATACACATTGTAGGTCACACCATTTTCATCCATTAACCAATCGATCTCGTTTTGTTTAGAGATTAAGGTTTCTGTACCCACTTGGGTAAGATTATAAAGTAATTTTTCCCAATTGGGATTCACAGACAAATTAGATTTAAATACTTCGTCGTAATTTCTAAGGTCTGAAAAATAACTTCCAAACAGGGTATTTTTATCAATCGACATTAATCGTTTATTTTTTTCGTAAATCTAAGGTATAAGGAAATTCGAAATTAATTGGTAATTCTGCGTATCTAAATTTTTTCGAACTACCTTGTTTTTTTACATTTCGCCTTGATTTGTTGTCGTCTTGTTCGATTTTTTCAACCTCAAATACCTCACCCTGAGTATGTCCCTGATCCCAAAAACGATTAATACGTCTAGATTCTGCTTCGTAACTATTTATAGGATAAGTTTCATAAGAACGTCCGCCAGGATGAGCCACAAAATAAGTGCAGCCTCCAATAGAGCGTCTATTCCATGTGTCAATAATATCGAAAACTAATGGAGTATCTACATCTATAGTGGGGTGTAAGGACGAATGTGGGTTCCATGCTTTATACCTAATACCCGCTACATATTCGCCTTTAACACCTGTATTATTTAAATTGATTTTTACGCCATTACAGGTTAAAACAAAGCGCTCTTCTATAAAATGAGAGACTTTAACTTGAATACGTTCTACCGATGAGTCTACATATCGAGCCGTACCACCCCCCGTCATTTCTTCTCCTAAAACATTCCAGGGTTCTATAGCAGCTCGTAATTCTAGATGGATATTATTTATTTCGATCATACCGTGTAAAGGAAATCTAAATTCGAAAAAGGGATTAAACCAATCTTCTTTAAAACGGTAACCTGCTTTATTAAGTTGAGCCACAATATCTTTTATATCTTCTCGTACATAATGTTCTATTAAAAACTTATCGTGTAATTCTGTACCCCAACGGACTAATTCGTGCTCGTATGGTTTTTTCCAGAACCAAGCCACTAATGTTCTAACCAGCAAGTTTTGCATTAAACTCATTTGCGGGTGCGGAGGCATATCGAAGGCACGTAATTCTAAAATTCCTAAGCGTCCAGACGATGAATCTGGCGAGTATAATTTATCTATACAGAATTCTGCACGGTGGGTATTTCCAGTTAAATCGGTTAATAAATGGCGAAAAAGCCTATCTGTTAACCAAAACGGAACTTTACCGTTTTTAGGAATTTGGCTGAATGCAATTTCAAGTTCGTATAAGTTTTCCATACGAGCTTCATCTATACGAGGTGCCTGACTTGTGGCTCCTATAAATGCTCCAGAAAATAAATAAGATAAACCAGGATGGTGTTGCCAAAACGTTAGTAAACTACGCAATAAACTTGGTTTACGCAATAACGGACTATCGGCAGGGGTAACACCACCTAAAGTCACGTGATTTCCACCACCAGTTCCAGTGTGTTTACCGTCGAGCATAAA
Source organism: Formosa haliotis (assembly GCF_001685485.1). NCBI lineage: Bacteria > Pseudomonadati > Bacteroidota > Flavobacteriia > Flavobacteriales > Flavobacteriaceae > Formosa > Formosa haliotis. The sequence continues at coordinate 3,693,805 of NZ_BDEL01000001.1, forward strand.
CTTTTCGGTACCTAAACGCGACTCCTTAGCTAGTTCGTATAGTTTTAAGGTGTTGTGAGTCAGTTCTTCCCAGTTTTTAGCTGGTTGCACATTAACCTCAATAACACCTGGGTCTGGCGTGATTTTTAGCGATTCTAATCGATTGTCTTTAGGAGGGTCGTAGCCTTCTAAAACAACAGGAATTTTAAGTTCTTTTGCGGTAGCTTCTATAGATGCTACTAAATCCAAAAATATTTCGGCAGAATCTAGAGGAGGTAAAAATAAATGCAATTTTCCATCTCTAATTTCGGCACATAATGCAGTTCTTATAAAATAATTCGAGTTATCTTCTTCTAGACCATGTTCTGTAATGTGTTTAACACGTTTTGATACCAAATTTCTGTAACTCGGTAGTTTTTTCTTTTTAGTAAAATTATCGGGGATATATTTTGGGAATTCACCATGTTCGGGTTCTAAAATAAGCGAATCTAAAGGGAGTCTTAATCCAATAGGTGAGTTTCCAGGAATTAAAAACAAATGATTTCGTCTAAAGCGCCAGGCATTAGTGTACCATTTATTAGCGGTATTATTTAATGGCAAAACATACCCCACAGCTTTCGACTTGCCATCATTTAGAATTTGCTTCAGTTTGTCTTTTACTAAAAGTGCACTATCGTCTTGTGTAGGGTCTACATCTATAGGGAGTTTACCTTCTTCCCAAAGGAAATAAAATGCATCTTCATAGGTGGGGATAATGTTCTTGTTAGATACTCCAAGATATTTTGTTAAGGTTTCTAGAAATACTTTGTCGGCATCATCGGGTATCGAATTCTGATCGGCAAAAAGGGCAAATAGTTTTTTATTGTGCCATATCTTTTTACCGTCTTTTCTCCAGCAGATTTCAATTTGCCACCGAGGGAGAGGCTCTCCAGGATACCATTTTCCTTGAGCCTGATGTAAAATACTACCGTTATTAAAATCGTCATATAATTTAGCCGAGAGCGTTTTTGCCAGTTCACGTTTATGCGGACCATCTGCAGCTGTATTCCATTCGGGAGATTCCATATCGTCTATGGAGACGAAAGTTGGTTCCCCTCCCATAGTTAGTCGAACATCTCCTTTTTGTAATTCCTTTTCAACTTTAAAACCAAGTTTATAGATAGCCTTCCATTGCTCTTCGGTATATGGTTTTGTTACACGTGGTGATTCAAAAATACGTTTTACAGAATTCTCGAAAAAGAATTCAGTTTCACAAATATCTGTCATTCCAGACACAGGAGCAGCACTTTCAAACGAAGGTGTACATGCCAAAGGGATATGCCCTTCACCTGCTAAAAGGCCGGAAGTAGCATCGAAGCCAATCCATCCTGCTCCCGGGAGGTAAACTTCGGCCCAAGCATGTAAATCGGTAAAATCTTCTTCGGGACCAGAAGGACCATCTAGAGATTTTTCATCTGATTTTAATTGAACCAAATAGCCAGAAACAAATCGAGCTCCAAATCCTAAATGGCGTAACGTTTGCACAAATAACCATGCATAGTCGCGGCAAGACCCTGTTTTAAGTTCTAGTGTTTCTTCGCAAGATTGTACACCTGGATCTAAGCGTATGTTGTAGTTTAAATATTCGTATATTTTTCGGTTTATATCTATTAAAAAATAGATGGTTTTTCTAGGTGTTGTGTCTATGGTTTTAATGAAATCTTTTAAAAGTTGGCCTTGTTCCGTAACTTCTAAGTATGGAAGGAGTTCCTTTTTTGTGGTTTCATCGTAGGTAAATGGATATTCCTCTGCAGCCTCTTCGACAAAGAAATCGAAAGGGTTTATGGTTTTTAAATCGGCAATAATTTCAACTTCTACAGATAATTCCTTGGTTTTCTCCGGAAAAATTAAACGCGCCATATAGTTTCCAAAAGGGTCTTGTTGCCAATTGAAAAACTGATTTTCGGGTTTTATTTTAATCGAATACGATTCTATTGGTGTACGGCTATGTGGGGCAGGACGTAGCCTGAATATATGTGGTGATAACGAGACTAAGCGATCGTATTTATATAATGTTTTGTGTGAGATAACAATTTTTAGAGCCATATTTAACCTATTAAAGACGTTACAATTTAAGAGATTTTTAACCGAAAATTACAGTATGTTTAAAAAAAAAGGAAAGAATATAAAATGTATATTTTTTTTAATTTTAAAATGTGGTTTCAATAATTTTACCTTGCTTTAAATATTAAATAGGCAATTCTTGTTTTTGTAGCAGGAGATGTAACTGAAATTAGGTGAGTCGCCTAAGTATAAAAAAGGACAATAAAACTGATTTTAAAAAATGAGAAGCGAAAAGGAGATGAAACGACTTATTCTTAAAAAGGCTCAGTCTGAAGAACATATTCGAGCCGTTTTATTGAATGGTTCTCGAGTAAATTCAAATATAAAACCCGATAAGTATCAAGATTTTGATGTGGTTTATATTGTAAAAGATATTGACTTTTTCACTTCTAATCACTGTTGGGTAGATTATTTTGGACCGCGTTTAATTTGGCAATTACCAGACGATATGAACTTGGGAAATGAAGCTAGGATGAATTCAGGGAAATTTACTTATCTCATGCAATTTACAGGTGGAAATAGAATCGATTTAACATTGATTTCGATAGATAAATTGCGTAAAGATTTTAAATGGGACAGTCTAACTCATGTCTGGTTAGATAAAGACGGTTTATTTGAAAACGTTCCAGAAGCAAACGATTCCGATTATATTATTAAGAAGCCAACAGCACTTGAGTTTAAAGAAACATGCAACGAATTTTGGTGGGTTTGCACGTATGTGGGTAAGGGACTTGCCAGAAATGAAATTATTTATGCTAGGGACATGTTAGATACGGTTGTGCGGCCCATGTTCATAAAAATGATTGAATGGCAAATTGGTACAGCTACTAATTTTTCTGTCTCGGCAGGTAGAGGCGGAAAGTTTATAAAAAACTATGTCTCCGAATCTGCATATAAAAGGATACTAAAAACCTATTCTGATGCTCAAATCTCGAACACTTGGAATGCTTTGGAACTTATGATGGAATTGTTTGGTGATTTTGCAAAATCAGTGACGAACGCATTAAAATACACATATAATATTTCTGAAGAATTACATGTAAAACAATACCTTGCTGAGGTGAAAATAGATAACAATTAAGATACCGCAAAAAAAAGGTTAATTTTTTTTAGTATTTAAGTACTGGTTGTGCGTGTGGGAAATGGAAAGTTAATGCGATATTTTATAGTTCAATGCGATAAATAATATGACAAAAGGTAATGTAATATTGAAATAACTGATATCGAAAGCCGAATTAAACACACACTGAAATATACCGTGTTCAAATATATTTAGAATAAAAGCTATCGCTACGGTAATGAACAAAATAAAGACATTAGACCCGATTAGTTCCGATAAGTTATGAACTTTAAAGGAGTAGATTATTGGGGAGATAATAAATAGTATACTAACAATAAATGGTAACTGTCTGTTTTGTAACTCTAATGGATTATGCATTTTAATATGTTCTATATTATCTGCATTATGAAAACATATAAATAGAAATACGAGAGCAGTTACTACTGCAGTTGTAATAAAAATGAGTTTCTTTTTTATAGAAAAGTAATAAAATTCTTTAAAGAGGAGTAAAGATATTGGAATGACTGAAGTTAGTCGAGTTAGTAATAATGCTGTCGACAGAAATGATAAGACAGAAGTGTTTATACTTTGATTTTTTGTTATTTTTTTCTGAACAACGACTAAAAATAATGTGATAAATATAAAGTTGGACATTAAATCACTTTTTGCATAAACCTCCCATAAATAGGCCGGAGAGCAAATTAACAATAACAAGCAAAATAGTCGATCTCTATATGAAGTGAATGTTATATAAATAATATAAGCAAAAATAAGGAAGGCAAAAGACTGAAGGAAACCAATATTACCAATTAAATAAAATGGAATTCCGATGAATAGAAGGGTCGGTAGGTTTGAAGTTCGCCCATTTAAATGATCTATTGCGGAATAAGGGTAATCCCCATTTAATAAAGCAGAAATACCTGCTTCCATAGCAGACCACCGGTCTGTATTAAGTGTATAACCATCTACTACTATGTTTAAATAGATAGTGACCAGAAAAAAGAATGAAAGAATTAAGAAAAATGAACCTTTATAATAGATTTTTAAATTTGTTTTTTGAAAAAAATAAATCCAAACTAAAGACAAGCAAAAATATAATAGTGTAAACACATATCCCAAATCTGAGTCCACTCGAGATGAGTATTTGAGTACAAAAAGGCTATTAATAAATAAGTATAATAAAATTGGTAGGACTAATTTAAAGCTCATAAGTAGATGCCCATTAAAATAGAACGGTAAAAACAAACTAGCTATTCTAATTTAAATGTGCAGTAGGTGTTAATCTTGTTTTTAACAAAAGTAAATAAATTAATGTTGTTAGAGTTTTTAAATTTTACTGTGGTTATTTTAATTTTCTAAATGAATGTTTTGGGGGAATGAAGGATCGCTGGTGTAATCGAAAATTCCAGAAGTGTGATTTAATAAATGATGAATTTTTACATTGGGATAATTACTACTTAATTCGGGTATAAATTTACTTATAGGGTCTTGGGTAGAAAGCAACCCTTCTTGTTCTAAAAGCAATATAGCAACAGCGGTAAATTGTTTAGTAAGAGAACCAATACAAAATTTCATGTTTGGAGTTAATGGTACACCAAGCTCCATGTCGGCCATTCCGAAAGCTTTTTGATATAGTTTTTCATTGTTTTTTGTAACTAAAATAGACGCTCCTGGTTGCGCTTGTTTTAACTCTAATTGCACAACGGAGTCTAGTTTTTTTTCAAGACTTTGGCTTAAAACAAGGTTGAAGCTAAAAAAAAGGGACGCTAAAAAAAGAAATAATGGTTTTGAATTTTTCATAATGTTACGAGTTTAAGATGTTAGGTTACTGCCTATGGTTTACTACGGGCAAATAAATAGCCGAAGGATGCGCCTTATCATGCCAAATGGTATTGGTGGCAATTATCCCTTTTGATTCATCATAATTTTTGCCTCCGGTATTTAAGTTTCTATCATTTTTAAATTCTATATGGTATAAAATAGATCTTGTGTATTCGCCCATATAGTAACCAGAATGTTGTTCATCCTTAAAATCTTGTGCTGTTGTAGAAGTACTCACTGAAATAATGAGCAGGATTAAAAGGGGTTTTAATAGTTTCATATTTGGCGGTTTAGTTTTTAGTTGACTCCAATTCCCCTATTTTCTCCATGTTGCCAATAATTTCTCCTTTAAAAAGAAAATTAAAGGTAAGTGGTTTACTGTTTTTAACTTTGGTTAAAGTTATTTCATCTTGACCAATTCCAGCTATTTCATTCTCTCTATCGAGTGGAAATGTCGTATCATAAAACAACCAGGAACCATCTGTTAATTTTAATAATTCTATTGATTGACCATCCGGAAAATTTAATATTAATCTCGTGTTTTCTTCTTTTGGGATAGCACTGAGCTCACCTTTATTTCCAGATATGGTAAATTTGTAGTGTCCTAATAAAGGTTTTATGTCGCTCTTTTTTGCTGTAACAATGGTTTCCTTATGTTTTGATATATAATCTTTGCGTTCATCTGGTGTGGTACCTAAAATGTCTGATATACCAGCGGCAAAAAATTTATTTGTTACTCTTTGGTTTATTAAAACAATAATACTCAAATCGTTATCAGGGAGTTTTAAAAATTCTACTCCCGAAGCTCCATTATGAAATAATACCAATTGGTTATCCATGGTCGTTGTAAACCAACCAAAACCATATCCAGTTTGTTTTCCATTATTTAAGGTATACGGTGTGTACATCATGGTTTTACTTTCTTCGGTGAGAAGCAGATTCGTGTTTAGTGCAGCATCCCAATGGATCATGTCGTCGATGGAGGCGAAAACACCGCCAGCTGAGATTAATTCTACATCTACAATTCTAGCTCTGTTTCTGTCAGACACGACCTTACCATCGATTAGGGCATACCCTGTGACTTGATTGGGATGGATGGTAACCTGATCCATAAGATAGGCTGTTTGCATTTTAGCAGGATCGAAAATGTGTTTTTGCATAAACTCGTTAAAAGACATGCCGGATATTTTATGGATGATGTAGCCTAAAACGTTCATACCATCATCGCTATATGAAAATTGTTCACCAGCATTGAACAACAAGGAATCCTTTTTAATATTGGAATATATTTCGTCTGCAGAATACTTTTTAGGAACAATATTGTTTCGGGCATTTCCTTCATAATTAGGCAAACCAGAGGTGTGTGTCATTAAATGCCGTATGGTAATAGCATCCCAAGTTTCTGGCGCATCGTGCAAATAGGTTTTTATAGGTACATCTAATTCTAAAACACCATCTTGTTTTAACAACATAATGGCTACGCAGGTCATGTGTTTGGATATAGAAGCAATCCAAAAGCGGGAAGAATCTGAAACCGGTACTTTATATTCTAAACTAGCATATCCGAAATTACCCCTCAAAAGGGGCTTGCCGTTAGAAACTACAGCATAAGCCAATCCGGGGATATTTTGGCGTTTCATTTCTTTTTTATAAAGGCATCGACTTCTTCAGCTTTTTCTTTGGATATTTCTATAGGTTTCTGTCCGTAGATTGAGCCTATTAAAAAGCAGTTTATGATTAGAAATAATAATTTGGTTTTCATAGTGTTGTTAGTTTTTATCAGAATCTAATTCTCCAATTTTCTCAATACTACCAATGATTTTTCCATTTAAAATAAGATTTAAGGTTAGAGGGTTACTATTTTTAACTTGTTTATACCTTATTTCTCGGCTATGCCATGATTGAGGAAACCTTCTACTATAATATATCCAGCTATTGTCATTTAATTTTATGAGTTCATTAGATGTTTCACCATCTCCAAAATCAATACACAATGTCGTATTGTCCTCTTTTGTAATTAGACGAATTTGTAGTTCTAATCCATAAATATCTTTTAAGTTATAATGCCCTACCAAAGTGTTGATCTCATTTTTCTTTGGATTTGTAATATTTGAACGGTTTTTTTCTAAAAAATCTTTCCGCTCGTCTGGGGAGTAACCCAGTATGTCGCTAATTTTAGATAAAAAGTGTTTTCTTTTTGCCAAATTGGTAAATACAATTATGCTTACATTCTTATCAGGTAATCTTAAAAATTCACTTCCAGAAGTCCCAGTATGATATAAAACCAACTGATTGTCTATGGTTGTTGTAAACCAGCCAAAACCATAGTCAGTTTGTTTTCCATTATTTAAGGTATACGGTGTGTACATCATGGTTTTACTTTCTTCGGTGAGAAGCAGGTTCGTGTTTAGTGCAGCATCCCAATGGATCATATCGTCGATGGAGGCGAAAACACCGCCAGCAGGTTGGATTTCCTCTTGAATAAATCTTCCAGAGTTTCTATCGGGGACGACTCCATTTTTTGTAGCTCGATATCCTGTGACTTGATTTGGATGAATGACCAATTGATCCATCAGGTATGCGGTTTGCATATTGGAGGGATCGAAAATGCGTTGCTGCATAAAGTCATTAAAGCTCATGCCACTGACTTTGTGAATAATATAGCCTAATACGGTCATGCCATCATCACTATATGAAAATTTTTCGCCAGGCTTAAACAGCAGAGAATCCTTTTTGATATTTTCATAGATTTCGTCGGCAGAATATTCTTTATTTATTTTGTTACTATAAGAAAGACCTTCATATTCTGGCAATCCTGAGGTATGGGTCATTAAATGTCGGATGGTTATGTCATTCCAAGTTTCTGGCGCATCTGGCAAGTAGGTTTTTATAGGTACATCTAATTCTAAAACACCATCTTGTTTTAACAACATAATGGCTACGCAGGTCATGTGTTTGGATATAGAAGCAATCCAAAATCGGGAAGAATCTGAAACCGGTACTTTATATTCTAAACTAGCATACCCATAATTTCCACGTAATAGGGTTTTACCGTTGGAAACTACAGCATAAGCCATTCCGGGCATGTGTTGCAGTTTCATTTCTTTTTTTATAAAGGCATCGACTTCTTTAGCTTTTGCTTTGGATATTTCTAGAGATTGTTGAGCATAATTAGAGATTGCCAAGAAGCAGCTTGCTAGGAGTATGAGGAGGTTGATTTTCATGACATACTAGTTTACTTATTTATATAATTGAACTACTAAATTTAATTCGTAGGGAGTGTGAATTTTTAAGTATTTCAAATCGACTGATAAATCCTAAGTTTTTATGTCTAAAAAATATAATTTAAAAGCGTGTGTTAGTAAAAAGTAGAAATGTAAGTATTATAAAAATAGGTGTTTATACTGTAATATACAAACATTTAGGTGTGTAAGCAGTTAGTGTTTAGTGTAATACCATGTTCTGGTTTTACTGTAATAAGAATTTATCACCGCTTAATTTTTAGAATTTAGTAAGGCCAGGTTAAAAAAACATTGTGTATAATAAAGAATCCCCATAAAATGAATCTTTTAAAAAAAGAGAAAGTTTATTATATAAAGCCATAATTTTCGAAGTGGTATATAAAATCAAAGACTAAAAAATTGGTTTATACACAGGAATAAGATTATTCAATTACATACGTTTAAATCAAATTTTATCTATATTTGAGAAGCTATATAACCCTGAATTTTTCTGTAGTACACCATTATTTATTAGTGTTTAAAATCCTGATTTATGAAAATATTTGAATGTCCTAATTGTAAATCTCCTCTGTTTTTCGAGAATGCAACTTGTCAGAACTGCAATACTCAATTAGGATATAATCCTTATTTAGACAATTTTCAAGATCCGAATAATAATCAGGGGAATTACACAAAATTTTGTTCAAATTATAAATATGGGGTTTGCAATTGGTTGGTAGACGATTCTGAGAATCCTGAATTTTGCTTAGCCTGTAGCCTAAATCGGGTTGTTCCAAACCGATCCAATATAGATCATTTTCAGAAATGGAACGATTTAGAAATTGCAAAACACCGCTTGGTGTATCAATTACTAAAATTGAGATTGCCGGTCTATCCTAAATTGAAGTATGAGGATGGTGTTACATTTGATTTTTTGTCAGAAAACAATGATGAAAATGTATTAACTGGGCATGCCAATGGGGTAGTGACTATTATTCTTACTGAAGCAGATTCTGTTAAACGGGAACAATTGCGAAAGCAAATGAATGAGAGCTATAGAACCCTTTTAGGTGATTTTAGGCATGAAATTGGTCATTATTATTGGGAGCTTTTATTTAACCAATCGAATGTTGAATCCTTTAGAATGATCTTTGGAGATGAACGTGCAGATTATAGCGAATCTTTAGACAATCATTATAAAAATGGCGCCCCAGAGAATTGGAATGAAAACTATATCAGTGCATACGCAAGTTCGCATCCTTGGGAAGATTGGGCAGAAACCTGGGCGCATTATCTTCACTTAATGGATACTCTAGAAACATCCAATTATTTCGGACTGTCCTTTAATCCAGAGAATGACAATGTAAAAAAACTAGTAGTAAACACTTGTCCGAATCCGTATTTAGAAGCAGATTTTAAGGTCATTTTTAAAGCAAGCGTTTCGTTAACATGTATGGCGAACAGTTTAAATAGATCTATGGGGCTACCCGATATTTATCCCTTTGTTGTTCCAGATAACGTTGTAGAAAAGTTATCTTTTATTCACGAATTACTAAAATCTTACCGGAATACAAGCTCTTAAAGGTACTTCATTAATTCTTATTGTGTCTTAATTAAGATATCAGAAATATTAAGGCGTGGAATTAGAGGGCTTATCACTGTAGATTGCTTAATTTCATGATGTTAAATTAGAAGAAATCTCAATTTTAAGATGTTTATTTTGTTTTTTAACATTTGGTCAAACGTTTGCGTAAATACTTTACTATTTAATTTTATTAACTATAATAAGTCATTATTTTTGTATCCATAAAACATGATATTATGGAATTGTTTACTAACAGTTATTTTGTCTTATTTTTAATCATAGTTATTGGGTTCATTATAGGGCGTATTAAATTTAAAGGCATTTCTCTAGATGTCTCTGCTGTTATCTTTGTAGCGTTAGTATTCGGACATTATGGTGTTCAAGTTCCAAAAGATTTTCAATATATAGGGTTAGTACTTTTTATTTTTACTATCGGAATTCAGGCAGGACCCAGCTTTTTCGAGTCGTTTAAGAAAAATGGGAGGGAGTTAGCCGTTTTGGCATCCATATTAGTGGGAAGTTCTGGATTAATAGCTTTTCTAATTTTTTATGTCTTCGGAATAGATAAAAACTTAACCATAGGTTTGCTAAATGGAGCGTTAACGAGTACACCTGGATTAGCAGCCGCAATTGATGCAACAGATTCTCCATTAGCGTCTATTGGTTACGGTATTGGATATCCATTTGGGGTAATTGGAGTAATTCTTTTGTGAGTTTCTTACCTAAAATATTGAAAGTAAACTTAAAATCGGAGGAAGCAAAGTATAACGCAGAGGTGTCTGCTGGCTTTCCAGAGATTTATAAAAAGCATTTTATTGTTGAAAATGAAAATGTAATAGGCAAAACTTATGAAGAGCTAAACATTCGGTTTATGACCAAAGCCGTAATTTCTAGGATTCTACACGGAGATGTGGCCATAGTGCCAGAACCAGATATTATTTTCATAAAGGAGATATTGTAAGAGCTGTAGGTACTAGTGATGCTCTAGAACGTGTAAAATTACTTATCGGTTCGGAAGTAGAACAAGAAATTCCTGTAGATACTAATTTTGATGTGCGATCTATTTTAGTAACCAATAAAAATGTAGTTAAAAAAACATTGGGTCAGCTTAACACTTTAGATACGTATCACGCCACAATTACGCGTATTCGAAGATCGGGAATTGATATTATGCCTAGTCCGTCAACAAAACTACAATTTGGTGATAAATTGGTGGTTGTATGCCATAAAACAAATATGGATCACGTTAGTGAAATTTTTGGAGATGATACAAGTAAATTGTCAAGTACAGATTTTTACCAATCGCGGCCGGAATTATTCTTGGAATTTTAGTTGGTAAAATAAGTCTTAATGTAAGTTCTTTTTCATTTAGTTTAGGACTAACAGGAGGTATTTTATTTGTCGCTCTTATTTTGGGTAGAACAGGTAAAACCGGGCCTATTATGTGGACCATGACAGGAGCAGCAAATCAGTTGCTTAGACAATTCGGATTACTATTCTTTTTAGCAGCTGTAGGAACCAGTGCGGGTTCTAGTTTGGTGTCTACTTTTCAGGAATTCGGTTTAGAATTGTTTGTGTACGGGATATTAATTACGTTAATCCCAATGATTATTACGACCATAATTGGACGAACATTTTTTAAATTAAATATGTTAACCTTATTAGGTACGCTAACAGGGAGTATGACGAGTACACCTGGATTAGCGGCCGTAGATAATTTAGTAGATACCGATGCACCATCTGTGGCCTATGCCACGGTGTATCCTATTGCTATGGTATTATTAATTATTGTTGTACAAATATTGAGTTTATTATAAACAGAGTAAAGTATTCAGATTAAATACTTGCAATTCATTTAAAAAGCTTCAATTTTCTGAAAATTGAAGCTTTTTTTGTTTTAATGTTTTACGAAATCAAAATACATTTTCAACTAAACCATGGATTTAGGTTTTGTATGTTGAAGTGAGTTATAAGTCAACAATTCTATGTTTTATAGAAATTTATTGATCACGCCTTAAGGTAAACTATTAATGATCTTTTGGGAAAAGGCGCCACAATCCTGCTACATTGTCTTGTAAAATTACTTCTGGATCGGTGTCGGAAACATGACCAAGAATTCCAAAAGGACCTTTATAACCAATATCTAATAATTGTTGAATCATATCTTTTTCAAGATCGCCATCGCCAATAGTCATAATTTTTGGTCCGTCTTTTTTCATACCATTTAGGTTTACACACCATAAATAAGGTAGCATCATTTTTATATGTTCTGTGTAGTGATCTAAATCCTGATGTGCATGATGAAAATTAAATACAATACCAATGTTTTCATTAGGAAGCGCCTTTATAATTTTTATTTGATTTTCGCTATTTCCTGCCCATCCACCATGATTGTAAAGTGCAATTTTGCATCCTAATTTTGAAGCTCTTTCAGATAAATAGGATACCATTTTAACAGCATCAGCCAAAGCTTCATCATCCGATAAGTTTTCAAAATGCTTAGCATCAAAAGCAACCCATATTTGTGTTTTTAAGCCTACGAGTTTCAAATTCTTTAATACCGCTTCATTTTGATCTCTTAGGGTATCCGGTTGATCTTTGTCTAAATTTAGATATATCCAAACGGCATCAATGTTTATGTTTTCGGATTGAGCAAGTTCCCATTCTTGTTGCATGCTTGGTATGTGTTTAACTCGATGGCCGTAGCCATATCCTGAAAACCCTAAACGCTTTATCATATCTATGCGTTCTTTCGGATTTCTTTCCTTATTGTCGAAACCTACAATGGCCCATGGGATGAGGTTCCTTTTTTGAAACACATGATTATTGGTGATTTTTTCTTGCTTAGAATTTTTGCAAGCAGAAAAGAACAAAAGGATTAAAATTAAGGAAGCTATTTTTTTCATATATCGTACACTATTTATAGTTGGTCTTTATCTTTTTATTGCTGTAAGGTTTGGTTATTTAGTCCGTGAATTCCTTTTGTAATTAAACTAAAAACCGAGTCCTTTTTGGATGCTTTAGCGATCACTTAGGAGCTAGTTTAAATTGAAAACCAATCTAAGAACTTATTTTTAAGATTTTATATGATTAAGTATAAGGAAATATACAATTTATTCAGATTTGGATGGACAAGGATCTCTTTAATTTTTTCTTTGTTTATATATGATGAAGTATGACAAGCATTAGAGGAACAGCTTAATTAGATCTTTTTTTTGTAATAAAATATACTTTCTGTAGGAAAGAGCCGTATTGATATTTTTTAGCATAAAGATTGGCTATCCAATAGAAAAATAAAGTGATCTCCTTTATCTAGGATAGGTTGCTTTTAATGAGGTAATTATGTTTTTATATGATTCATTCCATTGTTATAATGAAAGATATTGGATATTAAAGTCATTTTAAAATGAGTTTAATTTGGCAAAATAATGATGAAAATATTACCTTGTTATAACTATCATTTCAATTTAACCACGGAAATAAGATATTATGAATAAATCGATTACATCCATTAAAGCCATTGCTAAAGCTCCATTAGACGTTTTAGAATTAAATTTAGATGGCAAGCGACTTAAAACCTTGAATCCAGATATCCAGTTATGTGTGAATTTAGAAGTGCTATCTCTTCAGAATAACAAACTGACTGAGATTCCTGCGTGTATAGGGGTGTTAAGTAATTTAAAGGAAATGTATTTAGGAGGGAATGCCATTTCAGAACTTCCTGAAGGAATAGGTCAGTTATCGCAATTGAGAATTCTAAGTTTAGGAGGGAATCCAATAAAGACATTACCTAGCGCTATAGGTAATTTAAAAAAATTAGAGACTTTAAAAGTAGACGATGGGCAATTAACAGAATTACCTCAATCTTTAAATACGTTGTCTAATTTAAAGGAGTTAGATTTATTTAGAAATCCGATAACCACCTTTTTAAAGGATACTAGTTGTTTAACAAAACTAAGTAGTTTAAATATTTCGCAAACCGAATTACATGAATTTCCTAATTCCGTTTTAGATTTAAAAGCATTAGAATATTTGGCCATCTGTTCCGATAGTATTACTGAAATTCCTTTAGAAATCGAAAACTTAAAGTCATTAAAACAATTGGTATTATCGGGTTGTCCAATTTCAACGTTACCATCGAGTTTTAAAGGCTTAAACACGCTTGAAGAACTAAGTCTATACGATACTAAAATTCCAGTGGCTCAAGCAAAAGAATGGTTTGCTAGCATGCCCAACCTTTTACGCATAGAACATCCAGATGCGTATTTGTCAAGGTAACAAAACATTTGCAGTAATGTTTTTTGAAAAAAAGCATAAAAAAGAGGTTGTCTAAAAAGGCAGCCTCTTTTTTTTGGTTTAGATTTTATCAAAAGTTCAGTTTTTCGTATTTTAAAAGTATGAAAAGCAACATTGTATGGAAGACCAATAGTCAGACACAATTGAGTCTTCTTCCTCCGAGTTATGATGATTTTGTTCCAGAACATCACCCTGTGCGTATTGTAAATAGTATTTTAAATCAGATAGACATTCGTTCTATAGAAAACACCTATAAAGGAGGTGGTACTTCTAGCTATCACCCAAGAGATTTACTCAAAATTTTAATCTACGCCTATCTTCGTAATTTATATTCTTCTCGCAAAATAGAACAAGCCTTGGGAGAAAACGTTCATTTTATGTGGCTTAGTGGTTGTATCCAACCCGATCATAATACCATCAGTAATTTTCGTTCAGGAAAACTCAAAGGGAATTTTAAAAAGATATTTAATCAAGTTGTTATTCTCCTTGCTAAGGAAGGTTACTTGAGTTTAAAAGATATTTATGTTGATGGCACCAAAATAGAAGCCAATGCTAATCGCTATACTTTTGTATGGGGCAAAAGCATTAAAACCTCACGCTCACGTATTGAAAAACAACTCAAAGAACTATGGCGTTATGTAGAGACGGTATATGCAGAAGAAGAACAAAAGCCTAACGAGCCAGATAATTTTAAAGCGATAAATCCTGAGCAAGTCTCCCAAACCATAGATAAAATTAATCAAGCACTCCAAGGAAAAGAGATTGATAAAAAAGTGAAGCAAAAGCTTAACTATGCCAAAAAGAACTGGCCTGGGAATATAGCAAAATATAATACCTACCAGCAGCACATGGGGAGTCGCAACTCAATGAGCAAGACAGATCCTGATGCTACTTTTATGAAAATGAAAGAAGACCATATGCTAAATGGACAGCTCAAACCAGGATATAATTTGCAAGCATCTACCAACAATCAGTTTATTACCAATTACACCCTTGCACAAACTACGGCAGATACCACCACACTTATAGAGCATACAGAAGATTTTATTAAGGGATATGGCAAAGCTCCACAAGCCTTAACAGCAGATGCAGGTTATGGTAGTGATGAAAATTACACCTATCTGGAAGATCAGAATATCGAAGCTTTTGTTAAGTACAATTACTTCCATAAAGAACAGTTAGATGAGAAACGAGGTAAGACTAAAAATCCATTTGCAGCAGATAAACTTTTTTATAACCATAATACAGATACGTATTACTGTCCTATGGGACAACCTATGGAAAATATTGGTAGCTACATAAGACAAACAGCTACAGGATATGAACAAAAAATCGATAGATATCAGGCTAAGAATTGCTTCGGATGCCAGCTCCGGAGTCTCTGTCATCAATCAAAATACAACCGCATTATAGAGAGGAATCACAAATTGGTTAGACTCAAAGCAAAAGCCAAACAAAAATTATTAAGCCCAGAAGGAGTTGCTCATAGAAAACAGCGTTGCTGGGATGTTGAAGCTGTTTTTGGTAATATTAAACACAATATGAACTTCAAAAGGTTTATGTTAAGAGGACTTGATAAAGTAATTACCGAAATAGGACTTATTGCAATGGCACATAACCTTAAAAAAGTGAGTTTAGCCATATAAAATCACAGTGCCTATTTTTAACTAGACTCGAATTACTAAGTAAAAAAGAAAATCCTGATTAAACCCAAAATGTTCAAAAAATAAAAGGTCGCCTAATTGGTTTTTAGACGACCTCTTTAGTAATATATAGGGGATTGTTAATTATTCAATAACAACACGCTTGTTTACAGAAGCACTTCCTGCATTTACTTTAAGGATATAAACTCCAGGAGACACGTTTGAAACATCTAGAGAACCATTAAAGTCTGAAGTTGAAAGTACTCTAGACCCTAGAATGTTATACATTTCTACTGAAGATACTCTTAAGTTCTTAGATTCAATATTTATAAAATCGCTAGAAGGATTTGGATATACTTTTACACTTGAAGCAAATACATCGTCAACAGAAGCTGTGTCATCTAATTGAAGTGAGATATTATCATAAAACACCTCTGTGTTTGTGTCAACAGAATTTAGCGATCTAACATATATTACAACTTCTGTAGTTGTTGCTGTAAAAGAGAATGTATTTGTTGTCCAGTCAGGATTGTCATTTGTAATATCCATACCAGTAACAACCGAAGCATCATTATAACCATTAGCGTCTATACCTGTTTCGTCAGTAATTTCAGTGTTTAATATATATACTTCTGTTGGCGTACCTTCTGCTTCTGAACGAGAATCAATCGAAAATTTATAAACACTACCAACAGTAAGGCCTACGACTCTTTGATATAAACGTCGTGAGCTACCAGTTATGGCTGGATCACCGTCGTCATATAATTTAACCCCTCTAGTGTCGTTGTTACCGCTACTTGTAGAACCAGGTTGTTCATCGATACTACCTTCTTCTCCAAGGTATTTAATGGCTAAAGCCGTTTCTAAAGCACTATTGTACCACCCATCCGGGTTATTGTCTGCATCATATCTATAAGGACTTGGTGATGTTTCACTATCTCCATCATATTTTACAGTACTATTAGGAGTCATATCCCAAGCATCTGCATTATCTGAAGTTTCAGTTTGAAATTCATCACAAGTACCATTTTTTACAAGTTCTTGACTATATCCGTAATTAAAACACAAAAAGAGTCCCAAGAGGTAGAATAATGTATTGGATTTTTGATTTTTGAAAAGTAGTTTTGTTTTCATAATTTTTGTTTTAAAGTTGTTGTTTATACTATGTTTTTAGATTGGTTCTCCAATCTGGTTAACCAAATATAATAAAAAAGAGTATATAAACTGTTGCATTATTAAATTATGTGTAAAAATTATTTGATTTAAAAAGAATTTGATGGATTTAGACTACATATAGGTCGATTTTTGTAAGGATTTAACAACTAAATCTATAACCCATTAATACAGGATGGTTTTTTATCCATATTAAGTAGATGAAAAATGGTAATGTTTAACTTAGTGAACCTGAGAAATTAAGGGGTTTAAAATTTGAAAAAAGGAATAGATGTTGTACTACTTATTCAAGTAGCATTCTTCAACCAATCCATTATAGTTAGTTGATTAATGATAGAAATTTGCAGCGGGTTAGTAAACAGATAAATTTGTAGTACTTTCGTTAAACAAAACCGACGAAAGTATGCGTATTTGACAATACCTTAAAGTGTTTTGGTAGCAATATAATTTACAAAGACAACACCATTAAGATTTTTCTTCTGTTTCTTTATAATTTCGTAATACTTGTTTTCAAAAAAGGGTAATGCTGTTATGCTAATATCTGTTCTTATTTCAGGGAAGTCTTCTATCATAACCTGCGATTCAATAGTTCGCAGTAGGGCAGAGGCAATGCCTTCTCTTTGGTGGTCTTTATGTACAAATAAGCCATCTAAATAATAACCTTTCTTTAAATAGGCAAATCCAACGATTTTAGAATCTAGTTCGGCCACAATAAAATACAAATTTTCAATCCGTTCCATCCAAATGGCTGTATCATTCGCCACAGAAGCCCAAGCGGTAATTTGCTTTTCGTTGTAATCTTTAGAATTTATTGTAGTAACAGTATCCTTAAAAAGTGTAGTTATTGCTGTAAGATCTTCTGCCGTGGCCTGTCGAATTTTTATATCCAAAACTAATCTACTTTTTTAAATGTTAGTGTATTTCCGTCTGGATTTGATAAATAAAGTCGACGATTATCTATTTTATAGCTTATAGAAGCTTCTAGGGCTTTTAAAAACTCGGCCTCTCTATTGGTTGGCGAACACATTTTACGTGTGGTAATTATGTTGGTGAATCGGAGTTTAGATTGTTCTGAAAAAAGAGAGCCTCGCATGGTATTGCAACCAGCATATCCTGAAAAAGACTTTTCCTGGGTATTAATTTCTAAATTAGGGATTTCATTAGAAAATTGTTCGGCAGTAATTAGGCTATCTTTTATAGATTCTAGAGCCCAAATGTCGTGTAAACGATAATCTAAAATATAATCGCCGCAACCTTCAAAGTGTTTTAAATCTTCATCGGTATGACGTTTAATGTCTACTGAAACTGAATATAAATGACTAGTTTCATCAGCATCATTACACGCTTTCATATTTATTTGTGCTTTAATGCTTGCCTGTTCGGTTTCTGCGCGATACAATTTTACATTGGCATCTGCGGCTAAAATAGGTTCGGGAATCGGGAAACTTAAACGTTCTAAACCTTCTGTTTCAGAAATGAAAACTATAGTTTTAGGAGTAAGTTCTATACGCCATTCAGGAGTGCTACCACTACCTTCAAAAAAAGGTTTGTTTGGAGTACTTACCATGGCTTTTTCCGGTTTTGCTACCTGCTGTACAGAAACACTGTCTGCGGTAGTAACCTGAGTATTGTTTTTCTTCGAATTTTCACAACTTAATATAGATACGAAAAGGACGAAAAATAGACTAGTCTTAAATATTTTCATAATATAAATATAAGGTTTATATACTAAAAATTCCACCAATAGATAAAATGGTTTCGCCAAAGAAAAAATGTTGAGAGGCACGATCTCCGGGATTACTAGTGGTCCGGATATCTGGCATATTAATAAAACCACCTTTTAAATCGCCTTGAATAAAAAAGTGTTTATAAAAAATAAGATTTAAACCAGCACTTGCCGAAATTCCGAAACCTGCAATATGAAAATCGTCATGTCTGTCGTAAACCAACAATTTGGCATTTGTTTTGGGATAAAGCAATCCGCCACCAAGAGATTCGGTTATATTAATTTGAAATATATCGGTATTACCAATACCAAATAACTTTGAAATATCGTCGAAACGAGCAATTTCTGTGTGGATATAATTTAATCCGTCGGTATGTTCGAAGGTTAAAAATCCGCGATGTAGAAAAACGGGGTCGTCTCTAAACGTGTTGTTGTAAATGGCACTTTCCTCACCCTCAGGAATATCTATATATCCGTTAGCACGAACCACTTGGTTCTCGGTCATAACATATTTCATATGGTCTAGGCTCAGGGTAATAGCATACTTGTTTGTAATAAAATACCCCATCCTGAAATTGGTTTGGGGTACCGTCATATTAAGCGGGTTAATATAATCTACATGCCACCCTTTGGGTTTATCATGTGCTTCAACATTATATAAGGTAAAGTTGTAATGATCTCCAGTAAATGTGATATCTGAATTCGTATAGAAATCCCGATTTCCACCCCAACTAAAAAAGAATTTTCCTTTGTTAGAATTGGTGTACTTCAGGGTGTCTAGACTTTGGGCGTTTACGTTTAATAAGGGTAATAAAATACAACCTATTAAAAGTTTAATAGTTTTTATGGTCATTAAAAAGGATGTGAAAATTTAAAACGCCAAAATGGTTTTTCTAATAGCAACTAAATGCGTTAATAAATTCTCTAAATGATCTAAATGAAGCATGTTTGCACCATCACTCTTAGCATTCGCAGGATCGAAATGTGTTTCAATAAATAAACCATCTACATGATTTACAATACCTGCTCTAGCTATCGTTTCTATCATATCTGGACGACCACCTGTAACTCCGCTAGTTTGGTTAGGCTGTTGTAAAGAATGAGTAACATCTAGAACCGTTGGTGCGTATTGGCGCATGGTAGGAATACCTCTAAAATCTACAATCATATCTTGGTAGCCAAACATGGTACCACGATCTGTAATCCAAGCTTTGTTGTTTCCAGAATCTTTAATTTTTTGTACCGCATGTTTCATGCTTTCTGGGCTCATAAATTGCCCTTTTTTAAGTTGATAACTTTACCCGTTTGGGCGGCAGCTACTAATAAATCTGTTTGGCGGACTAAAAAGGCTGGAATTTGTAATACATCGACATACTGAGCGGCCATAGCAGCGTCTGATACTTCGTGAATATCGGTTACTGTTGGGATATGAAAGGTATCCGAAACTTTTTTAAGAATTTTAAGAGCCTTTTCATCTCCAATCCCAGTAAAACTATCAATTCTGCTACGATTCGCTTTTTTAAAACTTCCTTTAAAAATAAAAGGAATCTGTAACGCATCTGTAATGCTTACTATTTTTTCAGCAATTCGTAAAGCCATATCTTCACCTTCTATAGCACAAGGGCCAGCTAGTAAAAAGAAGTTATTTGAATTGGTGTGCTTTATTTGAGGGACATCCGAAAGATTCATATACGTATTTTTTAGAGGGCAAAGTTACGGAAAATTATCACGCTTTTGTAAAGGTTGATCAAGGAGATTAAAAAAGCTTTTTACTACTGTTTCTTAAAATCCATAATGCCATAATTAAATTAAAGAACAACCCGACAGCACTAAATAGAATAGTATTCGATACAGGAGTCATGATATTTGTAAAATGCACTTTCTTTAGTAGGAATACTAAAATAAGATAAGACGATAAACATATAAATGTAATGCCTAAAGAGAAATTTAGGGTTTTGCTAGGCTTAAAAAGTTGCCAAAAAAATGGAATGCTAAACAGTAAAATAGGGTATGCTGTTAGTCCGTTATACCTATTTATTATGGTAAACCAACAAAGTATTACTGCAATAAAATATAAATAGGGGATATATTTTGTGTATTTAGAAGTTAAATGTTCCATTTTTAAATATTTGATTAACAATTAATAACAAATTATCTTTAGGTTAAATCATGGTGTTGGCGCGGTAATTTTTAGGTAAGATATTAATTGAAATTATTATATGATTAATTAATAACATATAATTAACTAATTAGCAAAATATAGTGTACCTTTGCGCGCTTAAATAAGGCATCAATTATGGCTAATATTAAAAACATTGCAATTATTGCACACGTAGATCACGGTAAGACTACTTTGGTAGATAAGATTATGTACCACTGTCAATTATTCCGTGAAAACGAAAATACAGGAGATTTAATCCTTGATAATAATGATTTAGAGCGTGAAAGAGGGATTACAATTACCTCTAAAAACGTTTCAGTTATTTATAAAGACACAAAAATTAATATCATTGATACCCCTGGTCACGCCGATTTTGGTGGTGAGGTAGAACGTGTATTAAACATGGCCGATGGTGTTGTGTTATTGGTAGATGCTTTTGAAGGCCCTATGCCACAAACACGTTTTGTATTACAAAAAGCGATCGATTTAGGTTTAAAACCATGTGTGGTTGTAAATAAAGTAGATAAAGAAAACTGTACTCCAGACGAGGTACATGAAAAAGTTTTCGATTTAATGTTTGAACTAGGTGCAGAAGAATGGCAGTTAGATTTTCCAACCGTTTATGGTTCGGCAAAAAATAACTGGATGAGCGATGACTGGAAAAAGCAAACAGACAATATCGAGCCGTTATTAGATATGGTAATCGAGCATGTGCCAACTCCTGTTTTCGATGAAGGAACAACGCAAATGTTAATTACTTCTTTAGACTTCTCTTCATTTACTGGTCGTATTGCCATTGGTAGAGTACAACGAGGAACTATAGTAGAAGGACAACAAATCGCGCTTGTTAAGCGAGATGGAAAAGTTATAAAAAGTAGAGTAAAAGAAGTATTTGTATTTGAAGGGCTTGGCCGTAAAAAAGTACAAAGTGTTCAAACTGGAGATATCTGTGCTTTAGTAGGTGTTGAAGGCTTTGAAATTGGTGATACTATTGCTGATTTAGAAAATCCTGAAGGATTAAAATCGATTGCAATTGATGAACCTACAATGAGTATGTTATTTACAATTAACGATTCGCCTTTCTTCGGAAAAGATGGAAAGTTTGTAACATCTCGTCATATAAAAGACCGTTTAGAAAAAGAATTAGAAAAAAACTTAGCGCTTCGTTTAGGCGAAACAGGTAGTGCAGATAAATTCATGGTATTTGGCCGTGGGGTATTACACTTATCGGTTTTAATTGAAACTATGCGTCGTGAAGGTTACGAATTACAAATTGGACAGCCACAAGTTATCATTAGAGAAATTGATGGTGTTAAATGTGAGCCAATAGAAGAGTTAACTATCGATCTTCCAGAATCTGTTTCTGGTAAAGCTGTAGAATTTGTAACTATGCGTAAAGGTGAAATGTTAAGCATGGAAGCAAAAGGAGAACGTATGGTTTGTGAGTTTTTAATTCCTTCTCGTGGTATTATTGGTTTACGTAACCAATTATTAACTGCTACAGCAGGAGAGGCTATTATGGCACACCGTTTTAAAGAATACCAACCGCTAAAAGGTGCAATCCCTGGACGTATTTCTGGATCTTTAATTTCTATGGAAAACGGAACAGCAATACCTTATTCTATCGATAAGTTACAAGATAGAGGTAAGTTCTTTGTAGAGCCAGGAGAAAGTATTTACGAAGGTCAGGTTATTGGAGAAAACTCTCGTCAAGACGATATGGCTGTAAATATTACTAAAGCTAAAAAGCAAAGTAACGTACGTAGTTCTGGAGCAGATGATAAAGCTAAAATTGTACCTGCAATTAAATTCTCTTTAGAAGAAGCTTTAGAATATATTCAAAAAGATGAGTATGTAGAGGTTACTCCAAATCACTTACGATTACGTAAAATTTATTTAACAGACGTAGAACGTAAGCGTAATAAAATCACCTAATAAACTAGCTTAATTCTTAAACATAGAGAATTGTAGTTTTTTTAATATATTTATAGAGGAATCCTAGTTAGGGTTCCTCTTTTTTATTTTAAAGAATCTGTTAATTACTATATATGGAGCTGTTTGGAATTTCTATTACAGAATGGGTTGGTTATTTGGCATCAGCTTTTTTACTCATTTCTTTTTCTATGAAAGATGTTGTTAAGCTCCGTATTTTTAATACTGTAGGGTGTGCACTTTTTGTGGCTTATGGCTTTATGTTACAAACATCATGGCCCATTGTAATTACTAATGCTGCAATAATTCTAATTAACTTTTATTATTTGTTTTTTAAGAAGAAATAATGGCTCTGTAAGCAGACGTTTACGAGTTGTTCTTTAGTCCTAGTATACTAAAAAACAAGCTAAATAAAATAACTTGAATCCCGAGTAAAATTGTAAATACGGCTGGAATAACAACACGAAGCGTGTCTGTTGGATTCAAATCTCCAAAGTCGGTACGTTTCCATAAAAACAGCCCATAGTAGCTTAAAACAAAACCTATAATTAAAATAAGGGTTCCCAATACTAAACCGCGTTCCAGATTTATATATTTAAACAATCTATCGTAACGTTGGCTTTTAGGTAGCAAATCGTTTTCTACAGCATAAATTTTTGTTAGACAATAAAATACCAGAAACTGAAAACCAATTAAAACAAAGCTCGAGGTGTACAATAAGGTATGAATATCTAAAATGATATGGTTTATTTGGATGGGGTTTATAATTAAGAGTGCCGAGCTAATAAAACCTAAAATCATTAAAAATAGGGCCGGATATAAAAACAGCCAGTTTGGACTGTAAAGCGATAAAAATCGTAAGTGTCTCCAGCCGTCTTGCCAGGTATTAAGATGAGGTTTTCTTGATCTGCCATCGGGATGAAGTATAGTAGGGACTTCGGTGATTTTTAAGTTCTTTAATTTAGACTTTACTATCATTTCTGAAGCAAATTCCATCCCCGATGTTTTTAGATTCATTTTTTTATACGCCTCTTTAGAGAATCCTCTCAATCCGCAGTGAAAATCGTTAATGTTAATTTTAAAGAATAATTTTCCTATAAAAGATAACACAGGATTTCCTAAGTATTTATGAAGAAAAGGCATAGCCCCCTTTTTTATGCCGCCTTTAAACCTATTTCCTACTACTAAATCGTAACCCGCTCGTAATTGTGTTAAAAAAGGTAACAAGGCAGAGAAATCGTAACTATCATCCGCATCGGCCATAATAATATATATTCCGTTAGCCGCCTCAATACCACCTTTTAAAGCGTTCCCGTAACCTTTTTCATTAACATGTACTACTCGAGCATTAAGTTGTTTAGCAATAGTGATGGAGCCGTCTGTACTACCATTATCGGCAATAATAATTTCACCTACAACATGGTTCGTCTCGAAAAAAGATTGCGCCTTCTTAATACAAATCGCTAAGGTTTCTACTTCATTTAAACACGGCATGACAACGGTTAATTCAATATTCATTTTAAGGACTTGTTAAAGGTGTTTTTGGTGTTAATAAGTAGAAATATAATGAGAAATAACACCCAATCGTTATAAAATGTAAAGCGTTTTATTGTGTGCATTCCAGTTGCTATTAAAGCCACATTGCTAAAACTTAAAACAGCTATAAAAAATATAAGAGCATGCTCTGGCTTGTAAGATTTATAGCAGGAAATTGCACTCCAAAATATTAGTATAAACAGAAGCAAAACATATTTAGCATTGCCAAAAGCATAAACAAAATTCTTAATATATAAACGCAGCCAAGGTTTGAAATTGTCTAGAACCAAAGGCAAGGCCATTTGTTTTGTTAATTGGTCTACTTCAATTAGTTTTTCATCATCTGTAAGCGAATCAGGAAATTGTGTTATTCCGTTAGGTAAAATGGTAAAATTAGCAATTTCGGCATAATCTGCTATATAGGTTGCTAGTTCATCGGTATGGTTTAACTCAGCATCAAATTCATGAATATTTAGGTGTTTTTCGGCTAAGTCGGCATAAGTGTTTTTGTAAAAGGTTTGTTCTATTTCGGTTGTAAACAGAGAAAAATCTGTGTTGTCTGCCACAAAAAAAGCAGGTGTTAATAAGTGAATTCCTGTCCATGGTGTACTCACAAAATATCCATGCACAATTTTATGAAATGCTTTGTCTGTAAACCCACAAATAAAAGGGAATAACACCAATACAATTAAAAGCCATTTGTTATTAAATGTTTTGTGCTTAAACCAAACCCATAATAACAGACCAATGGCAATAGGAACTAGAAATAAAAACTGACTTCTAGTTTGTATGAGCATTAAAAGAAAGGGAAGAGATAAAAGAATAGGTTTAACTTTAGTTTGAAATAAACTTTGTATAAAGAAACTTACCACGATTAAATACAGAGGGTAAGCAAGGGCTTCAGACAAAATAACATTCGATAGTTTGTGATTGTAAACATAGGGGATGAGTAGAATGCCATTTAAAAGTATTAACCAAATATAATGTAAGGAGGTCTGTTTTTTTAAGGTTGAAATAAAGAATGTAATCGCAGTAACTCCTAGCGTATATTGTATAATTATGGTGGCTAGATTAAAAAAAGACCCGAAAACAGAATGAATTAAAAATATAAAAAGGGGATATCCGGCAGATCTGTAAAGATCCATATTTAAATAGCCTTCAGAATCTGGCATTAAGATAATCGGTTTGCTAATTACCAGCATAAAACCGAGTATAAATGTTGAAATAATAATATATTTGAGACGCTTTTCGGATATGTTACAAGTTGTAATCATTTGTGGTCTTTAAAAGTGTATTACGTTAGATTTGTAGCCCGGTTAAACATAAATTTTAAAAAGTTACTTTGGAAGTAAAAGTAGAGTTATTTCATAAAAAACATAACGAACTTTGGAACAATTTCGTTGCAAATGCTAAAAATGCTACGTTTTTATTTCATCGTGATTTTATGGAATACCATAAAGATCGGTTTAAAGATTATTCTTTAATGGTGTTTAAGAATAATAAAGTTATAGCTGTTTTACCTGCAAATCTTAATAATGACGTGCTTTATTCTCATCAAGGATTAACCTACGGAGGTTTAATATTAGATTCAAATATTAAGTTTCAAGGGGTTGTAACTATTTTTAAAAGTATATTAGAATGGCTCTCGGATAAAGGGATTTCTACGATTAATTTAAAGACGTTACCCGGGATTTATGCTGAGGTACCCAGCGACGAAATGTTATACCTCATGTTTTTATTAAATGCACAGTTATACCGCCGCGATGCCCTGTCGGTGATAAATTTGAAGACTCCTGTGCCATTTTCTAAAAATAGAGTTGAAGGGTGTAAACGCGCTAAAAAGCATGAATTAAAGATTGAGGAAGTCGAGACTTTCGATACTTTTTGGAATTCGATATTAATTCCTAATTTATCTGAAAAACATGATGCCGTACCGGTGCATAGCTTAGAAGAAATAACGCAGCTTAAGCAAAAATTTCCTAAGAATATTCGTCAGTTTAATGTGTGTTATAAAAATGAAATTGTCGCAGGTGCAACAATTTTTGAAACCAAAACAGTTGCGCATGCCCAATATATTTCTGGAAATCATTTAAAAAACACGATTGGGAGTTTAGATTTTTTACATGCCCATTTAATACAGGATGTATTTAAAAATAAAGCATATTTCGATTTCGGAATTTCTAGTGAACAACAAGGAAGAAACATAAATCAAGGACTTCAATATTGGAAAGAAGGTTTTGGTGCGCGTACGATTATACAAGATTTTTATACTATAGAAACAAAGTCTTTTACTGCTTTAAACACCATTTGGATATGATTAAGTTTTTAGATCTTCGGAAAGTTAATGCGCGTTTCGATACTTTGTTTTTAGAGGCTTTTAATGCGTTTCAAGATTCTGGACATTATATTTTAGGAAAAAATGTATCGGCTTTCGAAACAAATTTTGCATCGTATTGTGGTACCAAATATGCCATTGGTGTAGGAAATGGTTTAGATGCTATTTCGCTTATTTTTAAGAGTTATATAAGCCTTGGTAAATTGCAAATAGGCGACGAAGTACTTGTTCCTGCAAATACTTATATTGCTAGTATTTTAGGTGTAATTCAGGCCGGATTAAAACCGGTTTTGGTAGAACCTCATATAGATTCCTATAATATTTCTACATCAGCGGTAGAATCTGAAATTACGTCAAAAACAAAAGCGATTTTAGCGGTTCATTTATATGGGCAATTGGCCGATATGATTTCGCTTCAACAAATTTCAAAACAGCATAATCTATTACTTATAGAAGATGCAGCCCAGGCTCATGGTGCTATGTTAGAGGATGGAAGAAGAGCTGGGAATTTAGCAGATGCCGCGGCTTTTAGTTTTTATCCGAGTAAAAATTTAGGGGCTTTAGGCGATGGTGGTGCTGTAACAACCAATGATTCAGCGTTAGCAGATACAATAAAAAAGCTTCGAAATTACGGAACAACATCAAAATATGTGAATCAGTTTCCAGGCGTAAATTCCAGATTAGATGAAATTCAGGCCTTATTTCTAAACATAAAATTAAAGCAATTAGATCGCGATAATGACGTTCGTCGAAAAATTGCAAATCGATACCTTTCAAATGTTAAAAATAATAAAATAATACTACCTTTATGCCCAGATATGAATGCGCATGTGTTTCATCTTTTTGTAGTTCGGGTAGCTCAACGTGAAGAATTTATAGCATATGCAAAACAGCATCGTATTGAAACGTTAATCCATTACCCAATCCCTCCACATAAGCAAGAAGCGTTACAAGATTTTAATTCTTTAACCCTTCCGGTAACCGAGCAAATTCACAACACTGTTGTAAGTTTGCCCATAAGTCCTGTTATGACCGATCAAGATGTGGAGTATTTAATAAAAGTTTTAAATAACTATTGATTGAAAAAATTAATAAATTATATAAATACAAATGTTTTATTTAAGGTCGCGTCCTTAAATTCTGCTTCTGTAATTACTAAAATTGTAACGGGGTTCTTAACCTCAAAAGCCATTGCTATTTTTATTGGGCCAGAAGGTTTGGCTTTAATTGGAAACCTTAGAAACTTAGTGAGTTCTATGCAATCCTTTGCGATTTTAGGGATGTATAATGGGGTTGTAAAGTATATTGCCGAATTTAAAAACAATACAGTCGAGTTGAGTAAAACAATTTCGACCACGTTTTACCTGGGGTTTATTTCCACGATTATCGTCTCCTTTTTCTGTTATTTCAATGCAGAATATATTAACACTCTCATTTTTCCAACATATAATGACTATGCCTATGTAATTCGGGTCATGGCTATTGCTTTACCATTCTATTCTATGAATATGTTTGCATTTTCGATAATGAATGGATTTTCGAAGTTTAAAATGCTGTTGGTAATCAATATTATTGGTCAGATTCTGGGATCCTCGATCACCTTAATTTTAATCTATCAAAATAGAATTGACGGGGCTTTAGTGTCTATTGTAATTGCAGAATCTATCATCTTTTTAATCACTTTGGTAGGTGTTGTGAATCAGCGGAGTTTAATTCCGTTAATTCGCTCCAGTCAGGTGAGTTTTAATTATATTAAAAAACTGAGTTCCTATTCGGTTATGGCCTTATTTTCGGCTATTATTTTACCGTTAGTAGCAATTTCAATTCGGTCGTACATCATTGATAATATAGGTTATAAAGAAGCTGGATTTTGGGAGGCCATGATTCGAATTTCTAAGTATTACCTCATGTTTGTTAGCTCGCTCATGTCCCTTTATATTTTACCTCGTTTCTCTGAAATTGATAATATTAAGGAATTTAGAGATGAGGTTTTTGGTTTCTATAAAACCATTATTCCTGTTTTCGGTCTCGGATTATTGGTCATCTTTCTATTGCGAAGATTTATTGTCGCTATCGTTTTTACCAGTGAATTTAAAGCTGTTGAAGACTTGTTTTTATGGCAGCTTTTAGGTGATTTTATTAAGGTGCTTTCTATAGTAATTTCATATCAGTTTTTAGCCAAAAAGATGTTTTGGCATTACATTATTACTGAAGCATTTTCGGTTTTAATTTTGTATTTAACCAGTATCTATTTTATCGATTTATACGGGGTTAAAGGTGCTACCATTGCGCATTTTGTAACTTATGTTATGTATTATGGTTTAATCTTGCTTATTTTTAGTTCCTCATTATTTGGAGTTTTGCCGGAAGATGAGTTGTTAAATGACCAAGATGATCATGATGATGACCATGATGAAAAAAAGGATGATTAAGCTCTCGTTTTCTTTTAGTGTAATCAAATAAAATTAATGTTATGGTTTATAACAAGCTATTAAAATTTTGGTATGCATTGAGAAAATTGAAGTATGCTTTTTTTTCCACTAATAAAAATGTCGACGGAAATCTTGTAGGGAACTAACCTGTGGTTATTAGAGGAAAGGGACGCGTAGTTTTTGGTGAAAATGTTCAGATAGGGGTAATAAATTCTCCTCATTACATTTCTAGTTACGGGTATATAGAACCGCGTTTAAAGGATGCTGTAATTTCTATTGGTGATAATACAAGTATTAATAACGGAGTTAGTCTTGTGGCCGAAAAAAATATTACAATAGGAAAGAATGTGTTAATGGGATATAATTGTCAAGTTACAGATAGTAATTTTCACGATTTACATCCGAAAAAACGATTACAACCCGATAACAATCCGAAAGCAGTTAAAATTGGAAATAATGTGTTTTTGGGAAATAATGTTACAATACTAAAAGGCGTAGAACTTGGTGACAATACAGTCGTGGGAGCCGCTTCTGTTGTTACAAAAAGTTTTCCTGAAAATGTAATTCTTGCAGGGAATCCAGCCAAAGTTATACAGAAGCTAAGTGATATAATTATAGATTAAACTACAAGTAAGAGGTATTTATAGCTAAAAAATTAATTTAGATATGCTCCCAAGTGCTTAAATAGTTTTTTGCAATGGTTTTATAGAAATGCTCTTTTTCTATAAAAGTTCTAGCATTTTTAGAAATTTTTAGAATAATGTCTGGATTGCAAATTAGCCAAGATAATTTTTCAACCAGATAATTTACGTCTGGCAATGCGTTAATAGCAACCGTGTTTTCTTCTAAATTATAATAGTCTAACCATTCTTGTTCGGCACCGGTAAACACTACTTTTCCTTTCGCCATAGCCTCTAGAGCATTATAACCTTGGTCGTAAGCATACACTTGGTCTAAAACAATGTGGGCATTATTATATAGTTTAATATACTCGGCATAAGGTATGTTTTCTGTAATATGTATATCTACTTGTTCAGGATATTTTTCTGCTATAATAGCTAAGGCGGCCTTAAAAAATGCTATACCTTTTTTTGCCTGAGACAAGGTGTTTACACCTAAAAAAATATTGATTTTTGAATCTATTTTTAGTGGAGTGAAATGGATGAGATCGGTATTTATAGGATTAGGAATTAGGCCTAAATAGAAAGATTTATTGGCAAGAGGAATATGATAATCTAGATCTGAAGCTATCACTCCCTTACAATGCTTTAAAAGAAAATCATGTAATTTTTTATACGGGGCACTTACATATTTTAGGGAATATTGAAATTGCTTGCCTAACGATTTATTCTCCAGATAAGGCGTCAAAACTGAATAGCGCATGGTGTTAGTAAGATAGTGCGAAACGCTTGTAAAATCATCTCCACACGATAATAGAAAAACGCGATGATGTGTTTTAAATAGTTTTTTTAGAAGTTTAATCTCTAAATTAGGATGTATGTTTAAGGGATCTTCATTAATAAGTTGAATAACATCGAAATCTTTTAAAGTTGGTAAAATACGATTGAAATTATAGTAAACTTCTAAATCTGAAAGGTCGAATTTGGAGAGCTTAAAACCAACTTTTCTAACCAATTTAAAAAGGGGATACTGCGATACTTTTGGAGTTAAATCAATGTCTACCGGATATTTTTTAAACAAATCCCCCGTACCAATAATTATGACCTCGTGGCCTAATTGTTCTAGTCCTTCTTTTAAAGAATTATGTAATCGGCTAAATTCTCCAATTAAAAGTATTTTCATCCTATATTTGGTACCTTTGTATCATCAAAGATAGAGATTTAGTTGAATAAAGCAGAAAAAAGTACCGTTAGCCTAGAAGTTTTAATAGCTACAATGGATAGAGATTCTCTAGATTTCTTAAATCCTATATTTCAGAATAATTCAATCCAAAATCATCATATTTTAGTTGTTAATCAAACTCAAAACGGGTCGGTTTTAAAGTCTGATTTGCCAAATGTTAGAGTTATAAACTCGCATGAGAAAGGACTGTCTAAAAGTAGAAATTTAGCGATAGAAAATGCCATTGGAGACATTTGTTTAATAGCCGATGATGATGTGGTTTATGTTGAAAATTTCGAAACTATAATTTTAAGTGCTTTTAAGCGTTTAAAGGACCCGGATATGATTCAGTTTAAAGCTTTAAATTTAATTGAGACTCCTTATAAAACTTATCCGAATACTTCTTTTCAGCACAGTTTAAAATCTATTAGAGGTGTCATGTCTATAGAAATAGCCTTTAAAAGAGAAGCGATTTATACTAGTAAAATTAGGTTTAACGAATGGTTTGGTTTAGGCAGTAAATTTCAAACTGGAGAAGAGTATATTTTCAGTAGAAATTTAATTCAGCATCAGTTAAGCGTGTATTTCTTCAATGCTTTTATAGTGAAACATGCAGAACATAACTCGGGAAAACTTTTATCTAGTAATACCATAGTTTATGCTAGAGCAGCATTAAATTATTGTATTTTTAAAAATTGGGCATATATCTGGGTGTACAAGTATGTGTTTTTTTTATATCGGAATGGTTATATAAATAAAAATGAACTTAATGCTAAAATAAAAATAGCTTTGCAGGGTATATCAGACTTTAAATCAATAAACAATGGAGAATAATAGCTTTAAAATAATAGAAATTCCTAAAATTAAGGATACCCGAGGGAATCTAGCTGTTATTGAAAAAGATTGCCTACCGTTTACATTTAAAAGAGTGTATTATTTATACGATGTGCCTAGCGATGCGTATAGAGGTGGTCATGCACATAAAGATCAATTAGAATTTTTAGTTGCTTTAAGCGGTAGTTTTAATGTGATTTTAGATGATGGAAAAACTAAAAATAGAGTCACTTTAAATAAACCGGACAAGGGACTATTAATACCTACGGGAGTTTGGAGAGAATTAGAAAATTTTTCTTCGGGCTCTGTCTGTTTAGTGTTAGCTTCAGATGAATTTGATGAAGCAGATTATATAAGAGAATACGACGATTTTTTAAAATTTAAAGGCGCTTAAATTAATATTACAGGCATGTAAAAGGGTCTTAGTGTGTAATAAAAGCACTAAAACGAATCGGTTACATTGTAATAAAAATCGCTGTTTAGAATTTAAATTTCTTAAATCTATTTTTTGTTTATGACTCAAGAATTTAGCCGAGTTTTTAGCTAATTTATATTGTATGGCAATAGCAAACCGATTTATATCTAAATACTTTTTTAGCGATTTGTTCTGTAGGGCTTCTGCTTCATAAGTATCTAAATTTATAAATTGTCTCTTATTGGTATTTGAATTTGAAATACGATTATCGGCAAATAAATTATGAGTAGCCGATACGGTATTGGTAAACGCTACGGGATAATTTAAGGCTAGTTTTATCCAAAGATCGGTGTCTTCGCCAGCTCCAAAAGTTATGCTTTCATTAAAACCACCTACCGCCATAAATGCTGATTTAGGTATAGACACTGCCGATGTCCAGGCAATAGAATTAATAAAACTCGCTTCAAAATAATCCTTAACAATACCGTTCCAATTGTCTTGTTTAGGAATGGTGTTGTAGGTAGAAGGAATAATGGTGGTATTTAATTGTTTTTGATAAGCTGTACAGTATAATCCGCAATCTGGATAATTTTGGTATAGGTTAAAAAGGTCTTCTAAATGATGCGTTTCCCAGGAATCGTCTGCATCTAAAAACACAATCCGATCGGAATTAATTTTGCTAACGCCAAAATTTCTGGCAAACGAAACGCCTTGATTTTTTATAGAGAATATTTTTAATCTAGAATCTTTGATGCTATTTACAACCTCCAAACTAGAATCTGTAGAACCATCATTCACCACAATAATCTCAAAATCATTAAAACTCTGGTTTAAAACATTTTGAATAGTAGGTTTTATGTGTTTTTCCTTATTGAAAAGTGGAATAACAATAGAAAAATATGGTTTCATTTAGTTTTTAGTTCGGTTTAAATCGGAATAGCACATATACATTATGCGATACGCCTGTAATAACTTTATAGATGGATTTTTACTTGTTAGCTGTTTTTTTATTTGTTTAGCAGTTTGTTTGTAAAGTGTTGAAATTAGTTGATTTACATGTGTTTTTTTTAAAAACAGAAATAAAACTAATATTTTATTGTTTTTATTAATAGGCATACCGCTATCTATTAATTTTAATAGGGTGTCTGCGGCTTCTTCTTTCTTAGTTATAAAGGTTAAATTGGTTTCTAAGCCTAAATGAAAAACAGGATTGTCTATATGAGATATAGGGGTTTGTAATGCTTTTAATTTCGATCCAAAATAATTATCCAAGCCATAGGCATTATAAGTTATACTGGAGTTGATGAGGTTGAAAACATCTTTTTTCATGCACATATTAGCAGAAACAATGTTTTTGTAAGGATATATTTTTCTCGTGTTTACACTAGTAGCTTCATGTTTAATGCCGTATTTCCAATGTAAAAGAAACTCGGGTTTAGGTTGTGGATCTTTATAAGAAATACCACCAAAAAAGGCTTTAATTTCAGTATTAAACAGAGCGATGTAATTTTTTATAAAAGAATTTGTTGTAGGTAAAACATCTGCATCTAAAAATAAAAGCCAGTCGTACTGAGAGGCATCAGAGAGTAATTGTCTAGTTTTTGTACGTCCATAATTAGCTGGAGATTTTAAATAGGAGGTACAAGATAATGTGTCTATTGCTCTGTTCAGGGCTATATATTCTGGTGCAGAACAATCATCTACACATATAATTTCAAATGATATTTTGGAATCCATAAGTTGTTTATGAAGTTCTTTAACTAAAGGAACAACATTGTAATTATAAATAGGAATTAAAACAGATAGCATTTCGAAATTATATAGCGTAAAAATACGCTTTTTAACACTATTATGCGTGGTAAGGTAAAAAAGCTTTAAGCTTGAAAGCTAAAAGCAATTTGGTGAAAAAGTTATAAATACGTTGAAATTTAACTTTTACGCTGTACCACTTCGTAAAGTTGATTGTCGTCGCACTTTAACGTTTTACTTGGGTATTTAAGCAGTAAAGCATAATCGTGAGTGGCCATTAAAATGGTGTTGCCGTTTTTGTTTATGTCTTGAAGCACTTTCATAACTTCAATACTAGTTTGCGGATCTAGGTTTCCTGTAGGTTCGTCTGCAAGAATAAGTTCTGGGTCGTTAAGTAAGGCACGGGCAATGGCTACACGTTGTTGTTCCCCACCAGAAAGTTCGTGTGGAAATTTAAAGCCTTTGGTTTTCATGCCTACTTTTTCTAGAACTTCGTCTATACGGGTTTGCATAGCTTTTTTGTCTTTCCAACCAGTAGCTTTTAAAACAAAACGGAGGTTCTCGTTAATATTTCTATCCACCAAAAGTTTAAAATCTTGAAAAACGACTCCTAATTTTCGTCTTAAAAAAGGAATTTCTCGTTCTTTTAGCGATCGTAAGTTAAAATCTACGATACTTCCTTCTCCTTCTGTTAAAGGCAAGTCGCCATAAAGGGTTTTCATAAAACTACTTTTTCCAGTTCCTGTTTTTCCAATTAAATACACGAAATCGCCTTTAAACACTTCAACATTAACATTAGATAGCACAAGACTATCACCTTGAAAAATGGAAACATCTTTTAAATGGAGAACAGTTTGGGACATAACAATACAGCTGTTTTTTTGAGACGTAAATGTATCATTTTATAATAACTTTTAAAACACAGCAGTATTCCTTTTTTTTGTTAATCTTTGTAGATTGCAATTTTTACCGAATTCAATAATTATTGCAATAAATTTTCGTTATAGGAAAGAGATTAATTTATCTTTGATTGAAATAAAACTTAAGGTTAATGGCAAGAAGTAACATTGTATTATTTTTATTAGCAATTGTAGTGAGTACGCAAATGTTGGCACAGCGATCTGCAATTTATACAAACGACCAAGTAGAGTACCTAAAGGCATTGTCTTTATATAATAGTAAGCAGTATTTAGCCGCCCAAAATATTTTTACAAGTATTCAAAAGCAGACTAAAGAAGAAGTGATGAAATCGGAATGTGCGTACTATATAGCAAGTGCAGCTATTCGATTAAATCAAATAAAAGCCGACGATTTAGTTGAACATTTTGTCGAAGAATATCCTACAAGTCCGAAACGAAATTCCGCTTATATAGACGTGGCAGATTTTTATTTTAAAGGAGGTAAATATGCACATGCCAAAAAATGGTACGACCGTGTAGATGAACGGTCTTTAACACCTTCTGAGAGGGATAGATATAATTTTAATAAAGGTTACACTGCCTTTGTAACCAAAAATTATAGCAATGCAAAAAAATATTTAAGCAAAGTAGAAGATTCTGGCACTTACGGGGCGCAAGCTAAATATTACATTGGCTATATGGCTTATCAGAGCGACGATATTGGTCAGGCAAACGAGTATTTCGATCAGGTTAAAAACCAAGAGAAATACAAAGAAAAAATGGCGTATTACAAGGCCGATTTGAATTTTAAATTAGGGAATTTTGAACAAGCAATAGGCTTAGCTAAAGAGCAAATTCCGTATAGCAGTCGGGCAGAAGAGTCGGAGTTAAATAAAATTATTGGAGAAAGTTATTTTAATTTAGGAAATTATGACGAAGCCATTCCTTATTTAACTTTATACGAAGGAAAAAGAGGAAAGTGGAATAATACAGATTATTATCAATTAGGATATGCCTATTATAAGCAAAGTGATTATGATAGAGCGATTTCCGAATTCAATAAAATTATAAGTGGCGATAATGGGGTTGCTCAAAATGCCTATTATCATTTAGGAGAAAGCTATATTCAATTAAATAAGAAAACAGAAGCTTTAAATGCGTTTAGAAATGCTTCGCAAATGGATTTTGTGCCTCAAATTCAGCAAGATGCTTGGTATAATTATGCTAAGATTAGTTATGATATTGGTAACCCATACGAGTCTGTGCCAGTAGTTTTATCTGGGTTTTTAACCAAATATCCAGAAACCGCTTACCGTTCAGAGATTGAAGGCCTATTAGTTGATTCTTATATTACGTCTAAAAACTACCAAGAAGCTTTAAGGTTGTTAGAAGGTAAAAAAGACGCCGCAAGCAGAGAAGCGTATCAAAAAGTAGCGTTTTATAGAGGATTAGAGTTAGTTGAAGAAGAGAATTATACGGAAGCCTTAGTGTTCTTTGAAAATGCATTGAAAGAAAATATAAACCAAGAATATACGGCAAGAGCTAATTTTTGGAAAGGAGAATGTAATTACAATTTGGGTAACTATGCAGAATCTGTACTAGATTTTAAAGCCTTCAAACAATTTGCGGGTTCAGATTCTGAAGAGTCTAAAGTGGTAGATTATAATTTAGGGTATGCTTATTTTAAACAAAAAGATTACAATCAGGCCACAGCACATTTTAGTGCATTTACCCAAAATTATACCGAAGACCAAATAAAACTAAACGATGCGTTTTTGCGTTTAGGCGACGGGTATTTTGTATCTAGTAATTACAATAAGGCTATTGAAGCCTACGATTCAGCCATTAAACTGAATCAAATAGAATCAGATTATGCAGCATTTCAAAAAGCGATAAGCTACGGGTATGTGGGGAATTCTAATTCTAAAGTTTCAGAATTAGAACATTTTATAGAGGCTTATCCAAAATCTAAATTGCGAGACGATGCCATGTACGAGCTAGGAAACACCTATACCAAGGCCAACCAGAACGATCGTGCTGTAGCCATGTATAATCAATTGAGTACAGAATATAGAATGAGTTCGTTAACACCAAAAGCGATGCTTAGAGAGGGCTTAATTTTTTATAACGACAATCAGAATCAAAAAGCATTAGAAAAATTTAAAACCGTAGTAACCAATTAT
Organism: Formosa haliotis; assembly: GCF_001685485.1. Lineage (NCBI taxonomy): Bacteria > Pseudomonadati > Bacteroidota > Flavobacteriia > Flavobacteriales > Flavobacteriaceae > Formosa > Formosa haliotis. The sequence continues at coordinate 3,730,730 of NZ_BDEL01000001.1, forward strand.
CCTCGTACTCCTGAAGCTTTGCAAGCAGTATCGACAGCGCGTTTAATTTATATCGATTTAGGAAAAGTAGATGAATATGCAGCTTGGGTAAAAATTCAAGATTACGTTGATGTTTCTGATGCCGATTTAGATAATGCGACATACGAATCTGCAGAGAAGAAATATTTAGATAATAATACAGATGAAGCTATTAAATTGTTTAATGATTACTTAAATCAGTTTAAAACTGGATTACACGCTAATCAAGCGCATTTTTATTTAGCTCAATTATATTACAAAAAAGGTTTAAAATTAAATGCTGCACCACATTACAAATATGTTGTAGATGCGCCAAGAAGTGAGTTTTCTGAAGAAGCTTTAATGCGATTAGCGCAAAGCTATTTAGATGGAAAAAATTGGTTAGATGCGGTTCCCGTTTTAGAACGATTAGAGGCCGAAGCTGCTTTCCCTCAAAACGTGGTTTTTGCACAGTCTAATTTAATGAAAGCTAATTATCAACTTAGCAAGTATAAGAGTGCTGTGGCTTATGCCGAAAAAGTTTTAGCAAACAAAACCATAGACAATAAAATTAAAAGTGATGCTTATATTATTATAGCCAGATCGGCTTTTAATTCTAACGATCTTGTGCGCGCTAAAGAGGCTTACGAAGACGTAAGTAAAGTGGCTACGGGAGAAACCGCTGCCGAAGCCCTATTTTATAACGCCTACTTTAAGCATAAAGATGCCGATTTCGAAGGGTCTAACGAAGCGGTACAGCGCTTAGCTAAAGATTATTCTAGTTATAAGTATTACAGTGCGAAAGGATTGGTAATTATGGCAATGAATTATAAAGAGTTAGGAGATGCCTACCAAGCGACCTACATTTTAGAAAGTGTGATAGAAAACTTCAAAACATTTAACGATGTGGTGTCTGAAGCCCAAAAGCAGCTTACTGAAATTAAAAAGGAACAGGCAAAAACCAATTCTTCTATCCAAACCCAAGACTAACATAAACGACATTAAAAATCAAACTTATATTATGTATAAGCCTTTTAAATATATACTAACCTTTATCGTTTTATTCTGTAGTGTGTCTTTCATGTATTCGCAAGAAAAGGATACTATTCAAACAGATGTAATTAATGTTGTTAAACCTTACACGCCATCAATTTCTGATGCGTTTAAAGTAAAAACAACTCCAACGTTAGAAGATAATGTAACAACAGAGAAGAAAGACATAGATTATAATATTCTTTCTGTTCCTGTAGCTTCCACATTTATTCCGACTAAAGGAAAAGCGACCATGATAGAACGTAAAAAGCCAGATGTGTTTTATGAAAATTATTTAACGTTTGGTTACGGAACGTATGGGAACTTAATTTCAGAATTATATGTTACCAAAGAATTTAAACGTATTGGCTCTTTTGGGGCTAGAGTCACTCAAGAAATGTCTAAAGATGGTATTAAAGATAAAGCTTTAGATGATAGTTTTACAACGACCGATATAGAATTGGAATACATACAACGTTTAAGAGACTTAACCTGGAGTGTAAAAGGAGGACTGGAACGCCAAAGATTCAATTGGTACGGAGTAGAAGATGCCTATAATAGAGGAAATAAAGACGTAAGTCATAATTATTATGACTTGTATTTAATAGGTGATTTTACTTTTGATTATACCTATGTGAAATCGGCTAGCTTAACCTTAAGACGTTTTTACGATGATTTTGAATCTACCGAAAATCATTTAAAATTTAATGGTAAAGTAGATTTGCCAATTATGGATGAAGAAATTACAACCGATGTTAGGTTGGAGTATTTTAGCGGACATGCAGGGAATCGTTATGCTTCCGAACAAGTGCCGGAATACGGTAACATCCTTTTTGGGGTATCTCCTAGTTATAAATTACGTCAGGACGATTTAACTTTAAACATAGGGGCATCTGCTTATTATATGATTGGAATAAATAGTACCGAAAGCAATTTCTACATCTATCCTAATATTACAGGATCGTTTAGAATTGTTGACGATGCTTTAATCGCTTATGGAGGACTTACAGGCGATGTGATTCAAAATACATATCGCGATTTTGTTCAGGATAACCAGTTTTTATCACCTACCATTAATGTAAAACCAACCGACAATAGTTTTGATGCTTATGTCGGGATGTTAGGAAAGTTTACTAGTAATATAGGGTATAATTTTAAACTAGGTTATATGTCTGAAGATGATAAGGCATTGTTTAGAAAAAATCAATTTTCTGATAGGGGAGCTACCACGGCTTATAAATATGGGAATTCATTTGAGGTGGTTTACGATGATGTTAAAACCATTCATGCTTTAGGAGAATTAACCGTAGATTGGGATACCCACTTAAAAATGGGGTTACGTGCCGAATATATGAATTATAATACCGACGTGGAGGCAGAAGCATGGAACTTACCAAATATTAAAGCCTCTGTTTTTGGAGATTACATGTCAGATCAGAAATGGTTTGCAGGAGCAAATATTTTTTATGTAGGCGGCCGTAAAGATTTAGATGTTATAAATTCGGGATCCAATCAAACCACAGAAACCATCAGTTTAAAGGGGTATATCGATTTAAATATAAATGGAGGGTATAATCTAAATAACAGATTTACCGTATACCTTAAGTTAAACAATATTGCAAACCAGAGTTACCAACGTTGGAGTAATTATAACGTGCAAGGATTTCAAATTTTGGGAGGAGCAACGTATAAATTCGATTTTTAAAACATATTCATAACTATATACTAAGCGTTCTTCGGGACGCTTTTTTTGTTTTAAATAGTGAGGATATAACTAATTGTTCAGGTGCTTAATTCCTAAATTCATGTTGGTTACTAGTTTTTTACTATATTTAAATTATTAAAACCCAAACCTAACCAATTTTAAACCTATGAAATCTATTCTATTTTTATGTGTAGGCCTACTTTTTAGTGCCTCAGTGTGGTCTCAATCGTCTGCCTATTCTACCGCAGCCACCCAATGTCTTGAAAGTAATGGTACATTAGCGTATTACGAAACCATCTTCGATGCTTGTTTTAAACAAATGCAAAATCAATATGCTAAATATAACATCCCATCTGAAACTTGGACAGAATTAAAAACGGTAAAACCAAGCGAGATGGATAAAGTTAACAATAAACTAGTCGAGGCCTATTCCGATTTTTTTACCATGGAAGATGTTCAAAATATGAACGCATTATATGGGTCTAAAACAGGTCAGACTATGCTTAACAATCCGAATGCCTTAACAAAGAAGGATAAAAAACAAATCGATAACTTTTATAAAACGGCAACTGGGAAAAAGATTGTTAGTTCTCAAGCCGGTATGAAAGAAAAAATGCAAGTTATTTCCGATTTCTGGTGCGGCGATATGTACAAAACCGTTAACGGAAAACTAGAAGCTAAAGGCTATTCTATCCGTTAGAAGGGATATTTCTAAACGGAAAAAGTTGGACTTCTTCTATTTAAATATTATCATGAGAATTCAACATAGACTTCGAATTCGGAATGTTTTAAAGCCAAAATTCACCCCACCTTTAATTAATACATATTTTTATCTTGTCTTAAATTAACATAACATTCTTTAATCTTAAATCATTCCGTATCTTTGCACTCTGAAATTTTGATATGAGAACAAAATCACTTAAAAAGAATAAAATCAACGTAGTAACTCTAGGGTGTAGTAAGAATGTTTACGACAGCGAAGTGTTAATGGGACAGCTAAAAGCTAGCGGAAAAGACGTTGTACATGAAGAAGAAGGTAATATCGTTGTAATTAATACATGCGGATTTATCAATAATGCCAAGGAAGAAAGTGTGAATACCATTTTAGATTTCATGCAAAAGAAGGAAGATGGCGAGGTCGATAAAGTGTTTGTTACCGGATGTTTATCTGAGCGTTATAAGCCAGACCTTCAGAAAGAAATTCCTAATGTCGATGAATATTTCGGTACTACAGAATTACCAGGTTTATTAAAGGCGCTAGGAGCAGATTATAAGCACGAATTAATTGGGGAGCGTTTAACAACAACACCTAAAAATTACGCTTATTTAAAAATTGCAGAAGGTTGCGACAGACCGTGTAGTTTTTGTGCCATTCCAATTATGCGTGGAAAACATAAGTCAACTCCAATTGAAGAAATTGTTGTAGAAGCTGAAAAATTAGCTGCAAAGGGTGTTAAAGAATTAATACTTATTGCTCAAGATTTAACCTATTATGGTTTAGATATTTATAAAAAGCGAAATCTTGCCGAATTACTAGAAGCTTTAGTAAAAGTAGACGGTATAGAGTGGATTCGTTTACATTATGCATTCCCTACCGGTTTCCCAATGGATGTGCTAGATGTTATGAATCGTGAGCCTAAAGTTTGTAACTATTTAGATATTCCATTACAACATATTTCCGATAGTATCCTTAAAAGTATGCGTCGCGGAACCACTCAAGAAAAAACCACGAAGTTACTTCAGGAATTCAGAAAAGCGGTGCCAGAAATGACAATTCGTACCACACTTATTGTAGGATATCCAGGAGAAACAGAGGAGGATTTCCAAACCTTAAAACAGTGGGTTCAAGATATGCGTTTCGAGCGTTTAGGTTGTTTTACCTATTCTCACGAAGAAAATACACATGCTTACAATTTGGAAGATGATGTTCCTGAAGACGTGAAGCAAGAACGTGCCAACGAAATTATGGAAATTCAATCGCAAATTTCTTGGGAAATGAATCAAGAAAAAATAGGTAAAGAATTTAAAGTCGTTATCGATAGAAAAGAAGGGAACTATTTTGTTGGTCGTACAGAATTTGATTCGCCAGATGTAGATAACGAAGTGTTAATAGATGCAACAGTAAATTATTTGAAAACGGGTGAGTTTGCACACGTTGTTATTACAGATGCTGCCGATTTTGATTTGTATGCAGATGTTGTAAAATAGTATAAAATGAAATAAATAAAAAGGTGTTTTAATGTAAGTTAAAACACCTTTTTTCGTTTAACCGCCTAGTGTTATACCAACCTTAATCTTAACTAATTTTTTAGAATTGAAAAATCTAATAACTGTATATTTACCATAAATTTGATTGTTTATATGCCAACCGACTGTATTCCGTTTAGAGACACCCATTATTTTTCGACATTAATTTGCGATTATTTAGATGAAAAACCCGAACTAAAACGATTCTATAATCGTTTTCCAAAGCTTGACCATTTCAAAGCTCAAATTGAAGAAAAGTCGAAGTTCGAGGGGATGTCAAAAGCGCATCGTCAGGTGTTGTCTTCTGTTTTAGAAACGCAGTATGCAGACCTTAAAACATCAGAAGCAACACAGCTTAATATTTCTCTTTTAAATGAATCGAACACGTTTACAGTAACAACAGGTCATCAGTTAAATTTGTTTACCGGTCCGTTATATTTTCTATATAAAATTGTGTCGACCATTAACCTTACCAAAGAATTAAAGGCAGCATATCCCGATTTTCATTTTGTGCCAATCTATTGGATGGCGACAGAAGATCACGATTTCGATGAAATAAATTACTTCAACTTTAAAGGCAAAAAAATACAATGGAATCGTAAAGATGGTGGTGCTGTTGGGGAATTTAATACCACAGGTTTAGATGCTGTTTTCGAATTGTATACGAAAGAATTAGGTGTGGGGAAAGCGGCAGACGAATTAAGAACTCTGTTTACAGAAGCCTATTTAAAGCATAACAATCTTGCAGACGCCACACGCTATTTGGCAAATGCCTTATTTTCAGATTTAGGATTGGTGGTTATAGATGCCAACCAGAAAGATTTAAAGCGCGCTTTTATTCCGTATATAGAGCAAGATATTTTAAACCAAATTTCGTCGAACGAAGTTTCAAAAACAAACGCCTTACTTTCTAATATCCCAGATACAGATTATAATATTCAAGTTAATCCAAGAGAAATTAATTTGTTTTATTTGTCGGAAAATAGTCGTGAGCGTATTGTTTTTGAAGATGAAACATATCGTGTTTTAAATACCGAAATCAGCTTTTCTAAAGATGAAATTCTTAAGGAAATTCACGACTTTCCAGAGCGTTTTTCTCCAAATGTAATTATGCGTCCGTTGTATCAAGAAGTCATTTTACCGAATCTATGTTATATCGGTGGAGGGGGAGAATTGGCCTATTGGCTTCAGTTGAAAGATTATTTTGAAGCTGTAAAAGTACCTTTTCCTATATTGCTTTTAAGAAATTCGGTATTGATAAAAACACAACAGCAGGCTAAGAAATTAGACAATTTACATATTAGTAATCGTGATTTGTTCTTAAAGCGCGATACCTTCATTAATAAAAAAGTTAGAAAAATATCGAATATAGATATCGATTTCTCTTCACAAAAAAACATCTTCAAGAGCAATTTAAAGCCATGTATGATTTAGCCGAGCAAACCGATCAGTCCTTTGTTGGGGCGGTAAAAGCTCAAGAGCGCAAGCAAATCAAAGGGTTAGAGCATTTAGAAAAACGATTATTACAGGCGCAAAAAAGGAAATTGAGCGATCAGGTTTCTAGAATGACCGATTTACAAAATCAGTTATTTCCAAATCAAAGTTTACAAGAACGCGCTACAAATTTTTCTGAATTATATCTTGAGTTTGGAGACCAATTAATCCCTCAGTTAGTGTTAAATTTGCAACCATTAAAACAAGAATTTCTAATACTAAATCTGTAACAAAACATGCATAAAGTAGATTTTGATTTGGTCGAGATGACCATGGATGTCATGAAATATGCCATAGAACGAATTTCTACCACCGAACGTAAAATAGGAAAACCTAAAAAAGCAGAAGAGTTAAAAGCTTTGGTAGGAGAAACCATTACTGAAAAAGGAATTGGTGGAGAAGTAGCATTCAATTTATGGAAAAAACATTTAATGAAAGCCAATGTTCCGGTAGATCATCCTAGAAATCTTGCTTTTGTTCCGGCGGCACCCACACGTGCAGCTGTGATGTTCGATTTAGTAACATCGGCGTCAAGTATACACGGTGCCTATTGGATGGAAGGAGCAGGTGGAATTTTTTGCGAAAATGAAGCCATGAAATGGATAGTATCTTTAACCGGTATGCCAGAAGGTGCTTTTGGAGTATTTACAAGTGGAGGTACTGCTGCTAATCTTTCGGCCATAGTAACGGCTCGTGAATATTGGAGAAGTTTAGACGAAGCCCACCACAACGAAAAAGGATTAATAATTACATCTATAGGCGCACATTCGTCTATAAAGGCCATGGCTAAAGTAGCCGATTTAGATGTCTTATTAGTAGATACCGAAGACCGTTTAGAAGGTCCGGCTCTACAAAATACAATAGACAGTTTATCGCCGAGTCAACGCGAACGATTGTTTGCAGTAGTAGCCACAGGCGGTACAACAAATGCGGGGATTATAGACGATTTAGAGGCTATTTCTGCAATTTGTAAAGCACAAAATTTATGGTTACATGTAGATGCTGCTTATGGAGGTGGTGCTCTAGTTGCCGATTCTGTAAGGCACTTGTTTAAAGGTATAGAAAATGCCGATAGTATTACTATAGATCCTCATAAATGGATGTTTTCTCCTTACGATTGCGGAGCTGTCTTATACAAGAACCCAGAATTAGCTAAAAATGCACACTCCCAACAAGGATCATATTTAGATATTTTTAAAGATGAAGGAGCACATGGATTTAATCCAACCGATTATCAAATACAATTAACCCGCCGGGTAAGAGGTTTACCTCTGTGGTTTTCTTTAGCAATGCACGGTACAGATCGCTATAAGGAAGCTGTAGAACGCGGTATAGAATTGGCCCAAATTGCAGGCCGATTAATAAGCGAGCACCCTAATGTAGAGTTGGTTCGCGATCCAAGTTTATCTTGTGTATTATACAGAAGAATAGGGTGGACTCCAGAAGATTATACGCATTGGACGTATGAAAATCATAAAAAAGGCTTTGCCTTAGTCGCTCCTACAAAATGGAAAACGGGAGATACGTATGAGACGGTTTCGCGGTTCTGTTTTATTAATCCAGATACTACAGAGCAAGATATTGTAGAAATATTAAAAACAATGGAATAAAGTTTGTTTCAAACTTTTCAAATAAAATATAAATATTAATTTTGCGCATGCAACACGACAAGGTATTAATTTTAGACTTCGGATCGCAATACACACAGCTTATTGCTCGTAGAGTTAGGGAACTCAACATTTACTCCGAAATACACCCATTCAACAAAATTCCAACAGACATAGAAAGCTATAAGGCTGTAATCCTTTCTGGTAGTCCAAATTCCGTACGCGGAGAAGACGCTTTACACCCAGAATTGGGTGCTATTCGTACTAAAAAGCCAATGTTGGCGGTATGTTATGGCGCACAGTATTTAGCACATTTCTCTGGAGGAGAAGTCGCGCCATCAAGCACACGAGAATATGGCCGTGCCAATCTTTCCTTTATTAAAGAAAACGAAGTGTTTTTTGAAAATATTTCTGAAGGAAGTCAGGTGTGGATGAGTCATAGCGATACGATTAAATCGTTACCAACCAATGGTGTATTAATCGCAAGTACTTCCGATGTTACAAATGCTGCCTATAAAATAGAAGGAGAAGAAACCTATGCTATTCAGTTTCACCCAGAAGTATATCACTCTACCGATGGGAAGCAATTATTAGAAAACTTTTTAGTGAAAATAGCTGGTCTTAAACAAGACTGGACGCCAGATTCTTTTGTTGAAGAAACTGTAGAAGCTATTCAGGCTAAAGTTGGAAACGATAAAGTGGTACTCGGTTTATCTGGAGGTGTAGATTCTACTGTTGCCGCTGTACTATTAAATAAAGCTATAGGTAAAAATCTATATTGTATTTTTGTAAATAACGGGTTATTGCGTAAAAACGAATTCGAAAGTGTATTAGCGCAATACGAAGGTATGGGACTTAATGTTAAAGGTGTAGATGCCTCAAAACGATTTCTAGATGCTTTGGCTGGCATTGAAGATCCAGAGTTAAAACGTAAAGCTATCGGGAATGCTTTTATTGAAGTGTTCGATGATGAAGCGCATAAGTTAACCGATGTAAAATGGTTAGCACAAGGTACTATTTATCCAGATGTTATAGAAAGTGTTTCTGCAACCGGAGGCCCTTCTGCAACTATTAAAAGTCACCATAATGTCGGCGGATTACCAGATTTTATGAAACTTAAAATTGTAGAACCGCTTCGTGCTATCTTTAAAGATGAGGTTCGACGTGTTGGTGCTACTTTAGGTATCGATCCAGAATTATTAGGTCGTCACCCATTTCCAGGGCCAGGACTTGGAATTCGAATTTTAGGCGATATTACAGCAGAAAAAGTACGTATCTTACAAGAGGTAGATGCTATTTTTATTAACGGATTAAAATCTTGGGGTTTATACGATAAAGTATGGCAAGCAGGAGCTATGTTGCTACCAGTAAATAGTGTTGGTGTAATGGGAGATGAGCGTACTTACGAAAAATGTGTGGCGCTTCGTGCTGTAGAAAGTACCGATGGTATGACGGCAGATTGGGTAAATTTACCATACGAATTCCTTCAAAAAACATCTAACGATATAATAAATAAAGTAAAAGGCGTTAATAGAGTAGTGTACGACATTAGTTCTAAGCCACCTGCTACGATTGAGTGGGAATAGTAAATTTTAATCAATTTTTTTCGAATTAAACCATATTGAATGAAAAAGTTTTTAGTCGTTTTTGTAATGCTTTTAATGGTGAGTAGCCATGTCTTTGCTCAAAATTATAAGACACATAAAGTAAAACAAAATGAAAAAATAGAGGATATTGCCAAAACGTATATGGTAACCGTTTACGATTTGTATGCTTTAAACCCTGATGCTAAAAACGGTTTAAAACCCAATATGGTTTTAATTATTCCGAAAACCGAAGTGCAAGCCGAATTGTCTACGGTTAAAGAACTTACTGGTTATAAACAACATCGTGTAAAACGAAAGGAGACGCTTTACAGTATTTCTAAAGACTATAAAGTTACCGAAAATGAAATCAAGAAAGCTAACACGTTTTTATATTCTGAACCTTTAAGAAAAGGGACAAAAATTAGAATCCCAATTTACGACACGAAGCAAGTTTTAGAAGAGGTTGCGACTGTGGTAGATATGACTAAGCCTTATGTGGTTTTACCAAAAGAAGGGAAATGGCGTGTAGCTTATAAATTTGGTTTAACAGTTGAAGATTTAGAAGCTTTAAATCCAGATATGGCTGAGGTTTTAAAAGTTGGAGATACTATTAAAGTACCTAATATTCCTGAAAGTAAAGAGAAAGCTGTAGACGAAAAATACGATTATTACGAGGTTCAACCAAAAGAAGGATTCTATCGTTTAAAAGTTAAATTAGGATTAGAAAAAGCAGAACTTGAAGCTTTAAACCCGCAATTAGTTGGGTCAGAATTAAAGGCCGGTATGGTATTGCGTGTACCTAAAAAAGTAGATGATGACGTAGCCGGAATGATTTCAGATGAAGCCTTAGTGGCTTCAAATTTAACGAAAAGACCATTTAATCGCGGTACAAAACACATTGCTGTTTTATTGCCTTTTAAATTGAATAACGTTTCTTTCGATTCTATTCAAGGCACAATGAATCATATTCGAAAAGATAATTATTTAAACATTTCTTTAGAATTTCATTCGGGTGTATTAATGGCTTTAGATTCGTTAAAAAAGTTAGGCATTTCTGCTAAGGTAGATGTGTACGATACGCAAAATAAAACAAGTACGATTAGCGACCTGATTCGAAATCATAATTTTGAAGAATTAGATGCGGTTATTGGGCCATTAACTCAGACTAATGTAGAATACACAGCAGAAAGATTAAGTAGTTTAAATGTGCCTGTGGTGTCACCAATTACTAAAACGGTGAAATTAACTAGCAACACGTTTCAGTCTCGTGCTTCTGAGAGCTTATTAAAAAATAAGGTTATAAATTATTTTAAAGAACGCGATAGTTTAACTAACACGATTTTAATTTTCGATTCGGAAAGCGAACCTCTTAATGCAAGTTTAAAGTCGGCTTTTCCCAGAGCATCTGTAATTAGATCCCGAAAGGATAAAAAAGGTAAAGACGAACATTATATTTTGGTAGATGATATTACAAAACATTTAAAACCTGGAAAAAATGTTGTGTTTTTGGAAACTACAACAGCAGGTTTTGCCTCGAATGTTACGAGTATTTTAAATTCATTAAACACAGAAGATATTCAAATTATTTTAGCTACTACAGATATGAACCGCGCGTTCGAAGGAAGCGAAGTTTCTAATCATCAGTTGTCTAATTTACGTTTTCATTTCGCGTCTATTTCAAAATCTTATGACGACGATTTAAATAATGGTTTTGTTAAGGCTTATACCAAAGAGTATGGTTTAACGCCAAATAAAATTGCAGTTAGAGGTTTTGATGTTACGATGGATGTTGTGTTACGTTTGGTAACTTCTACAGATTTATATGCCTCTGCTAGCGATGCCCCATTAACCGAATATGTAGAAAATAAATTTGCTTATATAAAGAAATCTTTTGGCGGCTATTATAACGATACAGTGTATTTATTGCAGTACGACGATTTAAAAGTTGTTGAAGTAAAAGACTAAATATTATGACATCTAAAGTGACTTACCTAGGTGGATTACGCACCGAAAATTTGCATGTTAATTCAGGAAATACCTTTGTTACCGATGCACCAATAGACAATAATGGTAAAGGAGAAGCTTTTTCTCCTACAGATACAGTAGCCACAGGATTAGCTAATTGTATGATGACCATGATGGGCATTAAAGCAAGAGATTTAGGCGTGGCTCTAGAGGGCACAACAGCAGAAGTAACTAAAACTATGGCGGCCGATCCTAGACGTATCTCTAAAATTGAAGTCGTATTTGATTTTCCCATTGAAGCAGATGCTAAAACGCGTAAAATTTTAGAACATACCGCAAATACCTGTCCGGTACATTATAGTCTGCATCCCGATATCGAGAAGATCATTACTTTTAATTGGAAGTAATTTTTTATCGTATTAAAAATTTTAAACGTTTTATTTTATGGATCAGCTTAATGGCGAAATTTTAATTGAGTTGGCCTATACTAAAATGCCATTTGGTAAATATAAAGATCGATTTTTAATAGATTTACCAGAGTATTATGTGGTTTGGTATAATAGCAAAGGATTTCCGAAAGGGAAATTGGGCGACCAGCTACGTATGGTTTACGAGTTAAAACTAAACGGTTTAGAAGATTTAATTCGAAATATAAAGAAGAAGTATCCTAAGCCATCCAAAAAATAAAATTAAGAAAAGCGTTGAAAATTACTTCAGCGCTTTTTTTATAGGCTGAATTCTCAAGGAGTCGAAGTGTGCTGTCCAATGGTATTCAGCTTAAAAAGCAGAATAAAAACCTTCTTCAAATAAATACCTTCTATATTAAAAAATCAACAATATTTAGTCAGAGTGTTGAACTTCAGTGAAATATATTATATAGATGTCAAAAAAAACAGTATTTTAGAAACTATATATGGAAGACTTTCACTTAAACATACTAAATCTTTTGGCAGTTCTGTCTGCGGCGTGGGTAGGAGGAGTTGCTGCTCGACGTTTGGGATATCCTGCTATACTTGGTGAGCTGGTAATAGGTATTCTTTTAGGACCCGGCTTATTGGGGATCTTGGAGCTTACGGTAACTATAAAAGTACTTTCCGAAGTTGGGATTCTGTTATTAATGGTTTATATCGGTATCGAAATAGACTTTAAAGATTTAAAGAAAGCATCATGGCCTGGGTTTTTAGCCTCTATAGGAGGATTTGTAGTACCCTTTGTTTTAGGATACTATTCTACCATATTTTTTGGAGGAGATGCCATGGCAGGTATGTTTGTGGGAATGGCTGTGGGAGTTACATCTTTAGCTACCAAAAGTCGGATTTTGGTCGATTTAAAACTATTAAATACTAGAATAGCTTATGTGCTCATGGCAGGTGCTTTAATCTCGGACACCTTAGCGCTTTTAATTTTTGCAGGTATTTTAAGTGCGGCAGCAATGGGCGAGTTCGATGCTTCAGGACTTTTAATTGTAGCTTTAAAGGCTATCGCTTTCTTTGCAGTAACCATTGCAATAGGCTTATTTGTATTGCCTAGAGTCGGGGCGTATCTTTCAAAATTTAAATCGGCGAACAGTACTTTTTTCTTTACGATTATAATAATTGTAGCTTTAGCTTATGCCGAACTTGCAGAGTTAGCTGGAATGCATAGTATTTTAGGTGCTTTTATGGCAGGTTTATTTATAAAAGATAATTTGTTTCCTAAAAAGATTTCTAAAGAGCTACACAAAGCATTTTACGATGTATCTATAGGGTTTATGGCTCCTATCTTTTTTGTGTCTGCTGGATTTATGGTAAATCTTAATGTGTTTCAAACTGATTTGCCGATGTTGTTAACCATAATTTTTATGGCGATAATTGGTAAAATTATTGGAGCAGCATTATTTTACTTGCCAACAGGATTGGGATGGAGAGAAGGAGTTACTGTAGGGGCGGGAATGAATGGTCGTGGTGCCGTAGAAATCATTATTGCAGGAATTGGTTTAGAAATGGGAATTATCGATCAGAAAATATTTTCCATATTGGTGTTTATGGCTATTTTAACCACTATGACGGTGCCTTTCTTACTAAAATGGTGTACAGATTGGCTAAGACGACGCAACGAATTAGTAATGATGAATAAACGTGAGGGTATTCTAATTTTAGGAGTTAACCCCATAAGTTTATTGATTGCTGATTATTTTAAAGCACATACTAAGGTTGCTTTTATAGATGCAAATCAGGATATTGTTTTAGAAACACAAGAAAAAGGGTATACGTGTTATCAAGGAAATGCCTTAGAAGAAGATACGTTAAAAGAAGTCCAAACTCAAGTGGTAGATACTTTTATTGCTGCCACTGCAAATACAGAAGTTAATATTTTGGCAGCTCAGCTTGCAACGGAAACTTTTCAGGTGCCAAATACCCACGTTATATTGTCAAAAAGTAATTATATAGCAGGAATCGATATTTTAGAAATGAGTAATACTTCAAGTTTATTTGCTTCAGGAATTGATTTAAATCATTGGTTTACTAAAATTAGTAACGCAGATTATAGCGAAGAAACGGAAACTGTCACTGAAGCAACCAATAGCCGAACATGGATGAAAAACCACAAAAGTGAGGTCTTACCTTTAATAATAAAAAATACCAATGGAAACTTCCGCTTATTTCATTTTGGAGAAACTATAGAGGCTAATGAAGAAGTCCTTTTCTTAAACTAATAATTTATATTTTGCTACAATGTGTTTTCAGGGTAAAAAGTATTAAATTTTAATTCATTTGAATCATCTATTATTCCGCTTTTTTCTAATTATCAAATTCAGAGAAATTAAGGTTGAATGCTATCGTATTTAAATAAATCTATTAATATATCTTTATATTAACGCTTTTTAGTTTTATAGCGCTTTTTAATCTTTTACAAATGAATAGTTTAGTGCCAAAAGAAGTGTATAGAGGTGTTGTTTATATTTAATCAGAATTTAAATAACGAACCGTAAGAGTTTTTCAATAGTTCTTTGTAAATTTGCCTGCGTTTAAAAGCGCATCATGACAACTACAACAAAGTACATTTTCGTAACCGGTGGTGTTACATCATCTTTAGGAAAAGGAATTATTGCCGCATCTTTGGCAAAATTATTACAATCGCAAGGTTACAGAGCAACCATACAAAAATTAGACCCTTATATTAACGTCGATCCAGGAACATTAAACCCTTACGAACATGGTGAGTGTTATGTTACCGATGATGGTGCAGAAACCGATTTAGATTTAGGTCATTATGAGCGTTTTTTAAACACACCTACAAGTCAGGCGAATAACGTAACAACTGGTAAAATTTACCAAAGTGTTATTGAAAAGGAACGCCGTGGCGAATTCTTAGGGAAAACCGTACAGGTAATTCCTCATATTACCGACGAAATTAAAGAGCGTATTCAAATATTAGGAAAGTCGGGTGATTACGATATTGTAATTACCGAAATTGGTGGAACGGTAGGTGATATCGAATCTTTACCTTATGTAGAAGCTGTAAGACAATTACGTTGGGATTTAGGCGAAAATAACGGTATTGTTATTCATTTAACTTTAGTGCCATTTTTGTCTGCTGCGGGCGAGTTAAAAACAAAACCTACACAACACAGTGTAAAAACGTTAATGGAAAGCGGAGTACAAGCCGATATTTTAGTGTGTAGAACCGAGCACCATTTACCAAAAGATTTACGTACTAAATTAGCATTGTTTTGTAATGTAAGAGAAGAAGCAGTTATTCAATCTATCGATGCTTCTACCATTTACGATGTGCCTAATTTAATGTTAGAAGAAGGCCTAGATAAAGTGGTACTTAAAAAATTAAACTTAAATAGTAGTGTACCAGATTTAACACGTTGGAATGAATTTTTAACGCGGCATAAAAATCCGAAAGGTGAAATTACTATTGGTTTAATTGGTAAGTATGTAGAATTACAAGATTCTTATAAATCTATTTTAGAAGCTTTTATTCATGCAGGTGCAGAAAACGAAGTTAAAGTAAATGTAGAGCCTATACATTCAGAATATATTAATGCCGACAACGTTAAACTAAAACTAGCCCATTTAAATGGTGTGTTAGTAGCTCCTGGTTTTGGAGAGCGTGGTATTGAAGGTAAAATAGATGCCGTTCGTTATGTAAGAGAAAACAATATTCCGTTTTTAGGTATTTGTTTAGGAATGCAAATGGCGGTTATAGAATATTCTAGAAATGTGTTAGGTATTGCCGATGCAAATTCTACAGAAATGGATGCGAATACACCAAATCCGGTAATTAGCATTATGGAAGAGCAAAAGAATATTACTGATATGGGTGGAACCATGCGTTTAGGATCTTGGGAATGTACTTTAAAAGATAATAGTATTGCTAGAAAAGTATACGGATCTGAACTTATTGAAGAGCGCCACAGACACCGTTACGAATTTAATAGCGATTACAGAGACGCTATAGAAAAAGCAGGAATGTTGGCAACAGGAGTAAACTCTAAAACAAACTTAGTAGAGATTGTAGAAGTACCAGCTCACCCTTGGTTTGTTGGTGTACAATACCATCCAGAATATAAAAGTACGGTAGCAAATCCGCACCCTTTATTTGTAGAGTTTGTGAAAGCCGCTTTAAAAAGTAAGAAAAAATAGTGCCACATTGTCAAAACTCAAAAGTGGTCACCTTTTTGAGTAAGATATTCATACCCAGAAATGTGTCGTTAATAGACGATACATTTCTATTTATACTTAGAATGTAATTACATGGAACAAAAGAAATTAGACCTTAATTCGGTTATAGGATTTATCCTGATCTTTGGAATTTTAATGTTTATGCTTTGGCAAAATCAGCCAACTCCAGAAGAGTTAGAAGCTCAGGAAAAAGCAAAACAAGAACAAGTTGAAGCTGAGAAAAAAGAAAAAGCATCTCATGAAACACTAGAAACTTCAACAGAAGATTATTCTATTACATCGGCATCAGATTCGTTACAACTAGCTGGATTAAAGAATAAATTAGGAGCCTTCTCCTATTCGTCTACTTTACCAACTGCAAAAGATGCCGAGACAGAAGTACAAACAGAATTATTCGATTTAAAATTTAGTAACAAAGGAGGATACCTTTCTGAAGTACGTCTTAGAAAATTCGATAATTTCGATTCGCTTCCAGTTTACCTTATAAAAGATAACAGCGCCGTTTTTAATATCAATTTCGGAACAACAGACAGCCGTGTATTAAATACAAAAGATTTATTTTTTGAGCCTACCATTAGTAAAAATGGAGAAAACACCGTAGTTTCTATGAAACTTAAGGTGTCGGAATCTAAATATTTAGAATACCGTTACGAGCTGAAACCAGATAATTATATGATGGATTTCACTGTGCGTTCTCAAGGTTTAAGCGATGTTATTAATAGCTCGCAAGATGTAAACCTGAATTGGAAACAAAAATGTATCGTGGCGATAAGAGTGTAGAATACGAAAATCGTTATACGCGTTTAACGTATCAGCACGATGGCGGTAAAATCAGTAAATTAAGTCCAACAAGTAATGATGATGATGTTGAAGAGGATGTTACCTGGTTATCGTACAGACAACATTTTTTTAGTTCTATTTTAGTAACCGAAAAGCCTTTTAAAACAGTCGATTTATATTCTGAAAACTTGTTAGAAAAGGGCGATGATGATGCTGTATTTACAAAAGAGTATACGTCTAAAATTCCGTTAGAATTACAAGGGGGAGAACTTAATGCACCTTTAAAATTCTATTTCGGACCTACCGATAATAAAGTTTTAAAACAATATGCTTATAATTTAGAAGATAGTATTCCTTTTGGATGGGGTATTTTTGGATGGATAAACCGTTACGTATTTGTACCTGTTTTTGCATTCTTAGCAAGTTTCCTTCCTTACGGAGTTGCTATTATTGTAATGACTATTTTAGTGAGAATTGTAATGTCTCCAGTTACTTACAAATCTTATTTATCTCAGGCGAAAATGAAAATTCTTAAGCCAGAAATAAACGAAATCAACGAGAAGTATAAAGATAACGCCATGAAAAAGCAACAAGCTACCATGGCATTGTATAGCAAAGCAGGCGCGAGCCCGATGGCGGGATGTTTGCCAGGATTATTACAAATTCCGGTGTTCTATGCCTTATTCCAATTTTTCCCGTCGGCCTTCGATTTAAGACACAAAAGTTTCCTTTGGGCAGAAGATTTATCGTCTTACGATACGATTGCAGAATTACCTTTTAAGATTCCATTCTATGGCGATCATATTAGTTTGTTCCCAATTTTAGCTTCGGTTGCTATTTTCTTTTATATGAAAATGACTACAGGACAACAAGTAGCATCTCAGCCAACGCAAGAAGGGATGCCAGATATGGGGAAAATGATGAAATACATGATTTATTTTTCACCAATCATGATGTTAATTTTCTTTAACAACTATGCTTCTGGTTTAAGTTTGTATTATTTCGTTTCTAACTTAATTACTATTGGTATCATGTTAGTGATAAAGAACTTCATTATCGATGAAGATAAAATTCATGCAAAGATTCAGGAGAATAAAAAGAGGCCTAAAAAGGAGAGTCGTTTTCAGAAGAAAATGAAAGACATGATGGAGCAGGCAGAGCTACAAAAACAAAATCAAAACCGTAAAAAATAATTTAAAGCTGCCATTTTTGGCAGCTTTTTTGTTACTTTAAATTGTTTAAGCATACATTATTTACTTATGAAAAATATAATCACATTTGTATTACTCAGTTTTGTAGGAAGCGTAATGGCGCAAAGCATAAACCAATTAGATGCCAACGGAAAACGAGATGGCGTTTGGAAAAAGAATTTCGACAACACCAAAATTTTGCGTTACGAGGGTCAATTTGAACACGGTAAAGAAGTTGGTATGTTTAAATTCTATAAAAAAACAGGAAACAAATCGGTGTTATCGGCTGTTAAAGAGTTTAATGCACAATCAACTATTGCCGATGTTCAGTTTTTATCCTCTACAGGAAAAGTAATCAGTAAAGGTAAAATGAACGGAAAATTATATGTGGGCGATTGGATTTATTACCACAAAAACTCCGATAAAATCATGATTACAGAACATTATAACGACCAAGGAAAATTAGATGGCGAACGTTTAGTGTACTATGATAATGGTAAAATAGCAGAACGTGCATTTTATAAAAATGGATTACAAGAAGGAAAATCGACTTGGTATTCAGAAAAGGAAATTCCGCTTAAAGAGTTTAATTATAAAAACGATGTGTTGCAAGGCATGTCGAAATATTACGACTTAGAAGGAAATTTAATTGCTGAAGGCGCTTATAAAAAAGGAAAAAAAGACGGTATTTGGAAATATTATAAAGATGGTAAATTAGACGATGAAAAAGATTTTACCAATTATAGTAAAAACCCTGCAAAACAGTAGTATTTTTTTGATTGTATCGTATAAGATTATTGGGTAGACAAAAGCTTACCCGTCTTCTTGAAATCATTTCTACGGCTCATCATAAAGTATGTTTAGATTTAAAAGATGGGATACCGAAAAGTGAATCAGAAAAAGAGATGTACAAAAAAATAGGTCTTAGCTTTTTGCCTTAGTACACATATAAAATTTAAAAAATGAAACGAGTAATTGTTGGACTTTCGGGAGGTGTCGATTCTAGTGTAGCTGCATATGTTTTACAGCAACAAGGGTACGAAGTGATTGGACTTTTTATGAAAAATTGGCACGATGACTCTGTAACGATTTCCGATGAATGTCCGTGGTTAGACGATAGTAACGATGCCATGTCGGTTGCCGAAAAATTAGGCATTCCTTTTCAAACTGTCGATTTAAGCGAGCAGTATAAAGAACGTATTGTAGACTATATGTTTAAAGAATACGAGAATGGCCGTACGCCAAACCCAGATGTGCTTTGTAATCGTGAAATAAAATTCGATGTGTTTATGAAGATTGCCTTAGACCTAGGTGCAGATTATGTCGCTACTGGGCATTATTGCAGAAAAGGTATTCTTAACGAAGGCGAAAATGAAACCTACCAATTACTGGCAGGCGTGGATGGAAATAAAGATCAATCGTATTTTTTATGCCAGTTGTCGCAAGATCAATTAGCAAAAGCTTTATTCCCAATAGGGGAATTAACAAAACCAGAAGTACGTAAAATTGCTTCAGAATTAGATTTAATTACTGCCGAAAAGAAAGACTCTCAAGGCTTGTGTTTTATCGGGAAAGTGCGATTACCAGAATTTCTTCAACAAAAATTAAAACCTAAAGCAGGTGTTATTGTAGAGATCGAAAAATCAAGTCCGTTATATGCTACTAAACAGGAAAACTTTAATTCTAAATTAGAAGAACTACAGTTTTTAACAACAAAAACCAACTATGCGGTTACCGATGGTACAGTTGTAGGAAAGCACCAAGGAGCTCATTATTTTACTAAAGGTCAGCGTAAAGGTTTGGGCGTTGGCGGTAAAGTAGAACCTTTATTTGTAATTGATACCGATGTAGATGAAAACGTAATTTATACCGGACAAGGGCATGAACATCCTGGTTTATTAAAAACAGCTTTATTTGTAAAAGAAGACGAAATTCATTGGATTCGGGAGGATTTAGCCTTGAAAACAGACGAAACGATGTCTGTATTGGCTCGTATTCGTTATAGACAACCTCTCCAAAATGCCACTTTATACAAAGTAGATGGCGGATTGTTTGTTGAATTTGAAGCGCCACAATCGGCTATAACAGAAGGCCAATTTGTAGCGTGGTATCATGGCGACGAATTATTAGGTTCGGGAGTTATTTCTTAACTTGTAGAGGTATTACCAAATACAAATCAAACAAAGCCATATAAATAGTTGATTTTCTGCTTACTGTTCATATAAATGTATACAAGAAGTTAGGCTATACTTAAATTATTAAATTGATTTCTTCAAAAGGATAGTCAATTTATTAATGGCTAATGTTAAAATGTAATGGGTATAAAACAAGTGCGTATGAGCTCAAAACTACTATTATTTTTATGCTTAATTTTCGGACTACAATGGCAGATGTTCTCTCAAGAAGATGCTTGGGTGTATTTCTCCGATAAGCAAAATGTTGCCACATCATTAGAAAATCCTACGACTATCTTAAGTCAGAAAGCGGTAGACAGAAAAGCTCGTTTCGGGATTCCGATAGACGAACGCGATGTGCCGGTAAATGAAGCTTATATTACACAGCTAAAACAACAAGACGGGATTCTTGTATTGGCAAAATCGAAATGGTTTAATGCAGTTCATGTTCGTGGAAGCCAAACCGCAATAAAAGACTTGGAAGAGTTTTCATTTGTTTCAGAGATTAGTTTTGCCGATAAAAATTTAAATACCACTTCCCGTGTTAATCGGGAGTCTTTCTCAGAACTTGCTTCGAAATCAGATTTTGTATACGGTAGTGCTTCAAATCAGGTAGAAATGATTCAGATTAATACACTTCATGAACAAAATTTTACCGGTACAGGTTTAACCATAGCCGTTTTAGATTCGGGGTTTCCCAATGTAAATACGGTTGGTGCATTTCAATATTTAATAGAAAATAATAAGCTACTTGGTAGCTATAATTTTT
Source organism: Formosa haliotis (assembly GCF_001685485.1). Taxonomy (NCBI): domain Bacteria; kingdom Pseudomonadati; phylum Bacteroidota; class Flavobacteriia; order Flavobacteriales; family Flavobacteriaceae; genus Formosa; species Formosa haliotis. The sequence continues at coordinate 3,751,949 of NZ_BDEL01000001.1, forward strand.
TAGAGAGACACGTTAATGTTTACGATGAAAATGAAGGAGAACATGGTACATGGGTGTTGAGTACCATGGCAGGATATATAGAAAATGAATATGTTGGTACAGCACCAGATGCTTCATACTATTTATTTATGACAGAAAATGGAATTAGCGAAAACCCAGTAGAGGAAAGCCTTTGGGTGGAAGCGGCCGAACGTGCTGATAGTTTAGGGGTCGATATAATTAATTCGTCTCTGGGCTATAAATATTACGATAATCCGAATTACAGTTACCAACATTCCGATTTAGATGGGAAGACAGCCTATGTTACTAAAGGGGCGGCTATAGCTTCAGAAAAGGGCATTTTAGTGGTGACTTCTGCAGGGAATTCTGATACAGATGGGGTAGGCGCTCCAGCAGATGCTGAAGGTGTTTTTTCGATAGGGGCAGTAGATGCAAATGGAAATTACGCTTATTTTAGTTCGCAAGGATCGGACATCCAGCCATCGCTAAAACCAGATGTTTCTGCACAAGGTCTAGGTACTGCGGTTGTAAGTAAAACCAATACCATACAGAAATTAAACGGCACCTCTTTTAGTTCACCTATTATGGCAGGTGCAATGGCTTGTTTATGGCAAGCTTTTCCAGATTTAACGAATTTAGAACTTATGGAATTGGTTCGGGCAGCTGGCTCGCAATATAGAACTCCAGATAATCTATTAGGTTATGGTATTCCAAATTTTGCTACGGCCTTAGAAAATGGAAATTTAACTGTTGGAAATCATACCAAAGATTTGCAGGTAGTGGTTTATCCGAATCCTACATCTCAAAATCTATATTTTAAAACGACTTCAGAAACGCCAGAAATAACGGTTTCTGTGTTCGATGTTTTAGGACATTTGGTTTTAGAAAAAACCATGAGTAATCAACACGTTCTAGATGTTTCAACCTTAGAAGAAGGCATGTATATGCTGAGAATTACAAGTTTGAATCGTAGCCTAACTAAAAAAATTATTAAGCTTCATGGAAAATAGCATCACAAAATTATTCAATATAAAATATCCTATTATTCAAGCCGGAATGATTTGGAATAGTGGTTGGGAGTTAGCCTCTGCGGCAAGTAACTCCGGAATTCTAGGGTTAATAGGTGCCGGGTCTATGTATCCCGATGTGTTGCGCGATCATATTCAGAAGTGTAAAAGAGCGACTAACAAACCATTTGGTGTAAATGTTCCTATGTTATATCCTAATATTGAAGAGATCATGAACATCATCGTAGAAGAAGATGTAAGCATTGTATTTACTTCGGCCGGAAACCCTAAAACTTGGACCTCTTGGTTAAAAGAACGCGGCATAACTGTAGTGCATGTGGTGAGTAGCGTAAAGTTCGCCTTAAAGGCACAAGCAGCCGGTGTAGATGCAGTGGTTGCTGAAGGTTTTGAAGCTGGCGGACATAACGGTCGTGAAGAAACGACCACTTTTACGTTAATCCCGATGGTAAGAGAGCAACTTGACATTCCGTTAATTGCAGCCGGAGGAATTGCAACAGGAAAAGGTATGTTAGCGGCCATGGTATTAGGTGCCGATGGCGTGCAAATAGGAAGCCGATTTGTGGCTAGCAAAGAGTCGTCTGCCCATTTAAGTTTTAAAGAGGCCGTGGTTAAAACCAACGATGGCGATACGCATTTAACCTTAAAAGAACTGGCGCCTGTACGACTGATAAAAAACAAGTTTTATAACGACGTGCAGAACCTGTATCAGAAAGGGACAAGTGCAGAGGAATTAAAAGCATTACTAGGTCGTGCACGATCTAAACGTGGCATGTTTGAAGGCGACCTAGAAGAAGGCGAATTAGAAATAGGTCAAATCGCAGGGTTAATCCATGATATAAAACCTGTAGCCGATATTGTATCGGAAATTGTGACAGAATTTGAAGCTACAAAAAAGAGCATCGCCTTAATCTAAAATAATTATAAAAGGTACGGCTTAGCCTATTTTAAAAATTACCTTTGCACAACAAAAATTAAAAGGTGCAATTATCTAAGTATACAAAAGAGTTTAAATACAACTGGCAATTGGCAGCGCCAGTAATGCTAGGCATGTTAGGACATACTTTTGTGAGTTTTGTCGATAATATCATGGTGGGGCAATTGGGTACAGCCGAACTCGCAGCCGTGTCTTTAGGAAATAGCTTCATGTTTATAGCCATGTCTATCGGGATTGGGTTTTCTACAGCTATTACACCTTTAGTTGCCGAAGCCGACACCGCTCACGATTTTAAATCTGGAAAATCAGCTTTTAAGCATGGATTGTTATTGTGTACGGGTATTGGAGTTTTACTTTTTCTAATCGTCTACTTTGCTAAGCCTTTAATGTATTTAATGAAACAACCTGTCGAGGTTGTCGAGTTGGCCATTCCGTATTTAGATTTGGTTGCATTTTCCTTAATTCCTCTTGTGGTTTTTCAAGCCTTTAAGCAGTTTGCAGATGGCATGTCTATGACCAAATACCCTATGTATGCTACCATTGTGGGTAATATTGTGAATGTGGTTCTAAATTACATGTTTATTTTCGGGAAGTTTGGGGCACCTGCCTATGGTATAGTAGGAGCGGCATATGGTACTTTAGCCTCTCGATTTATTATGGTTGCTTTTATTTGGTGGGTGTTAAAAGGTCAAGAAAAAACTAGAGAATACGTTATAAATATCAAGATTTTTGTGCTCGAGCGCGTCATGATGAAACGTATCATTAATCTTGGAGCACCAAGCGCTATGCAAATGTTATTTGAAGTCGCCATCTTTACTTCGGCAGTATGGTTAAGTGGTTTGCTGGGCAAAAATCCTCAAGCAGCAAACCAGATAGCATTGAACTTATCGTCAATGACCTTTATGGTAGCCACAGGCTTAAGTGTAGCTAGTATGGTTAGAGTAGGAAATCAGAAAGGATTAAAAAATTACCAAGAGTTAAGACGTATCGCATTTTCGTTATTTTTAATGGGAACCCTTTTTGCCGTATGTTTTGCTTTGATGTTTTTAGCACTACATACCCAACTACCAAAAATTTATGTCGATTTAAACGATGTTAAAAACTTTGCCGATAATACAGAAGTGGTTGAAATCGCTTCAAATTTATTATTGGCAGCAGCCGTTTTTCAAATTAGCGATAGTATTCAAGTCGTTGTTTTAGGGGCTTTACGTGGTCTTCAAGATGTGAAAGTACCTACCATTATTACATTTATTTCGTATTGGATTATTGGGTTTCCGGTGAGTTATTACTTCGGTAAAGAAGAGCAATTAGGAAGCTTCGGAATATGGCTCGGACTATTGGCCGGATTAACTTCGGCAGCAATTTTACTTTATATTAGATTCAATTATCTAACAAAACAATTAATTTTACAAAAAGAACTTTAAAGATATGGAACTTCCAAAATTTATTTTAGGTGACAATACAGATTTCCCAGATGCAATCTTTGTAATTCATACCGAATTTCCTCGATTTATTATCAATTTAGAAGATGATGAGGTAGAGTGGTTTGAAGATTTCGATAAAGAAGACCAACGTGAATTGGAATTAGAAACAGAAGGCTTAATACAAAAAGCTACCGATTTTTACGATAGAGAAGTAGCACGTTACGAAGAGTGAAACTATGCTCGAACAACTTATAAATACCGATAAAGAATTATTTTTATATCTTAACAATTTAGGGTCGGCAAGCTGGGATACGTTTTGGTTGGTTATTACTAATAAGTTTACGTTTATCCCATTCTACGCTCTGCTACTCTTTTTGTTGTATAAGAAACTAGGTGTAAAATCGGTACTTATACTTGTTATTTTAATTGCATTAATGATCACTTTTACCGACCAGATTGCTAATGTTTTTAAACACGGATTTCAGCGCCCTAGGCCATGCCGCCAAGAAGGAGTTATGGAGTCGATGCGATTTATTGCAGAACGTTGTGGGCGTTATGGTTTTTTCTCGGCTCATGCGGCCAGTTCTATGGCTATAGCTGTATTTATGGGCTTGGTACTAAAACCTTTTTATAAGAACCTCATTTTTGTGTTTCTGTTTTGGAGTGCGATTGTAGCTTACAGCCGTATTTACGTTGGCGTACATTATCCGTTAGATATTATCTGCGGAATGGCTTTTGGAGGACTTACAGGTTTTGGGTTTTATAAACTCTTTCTCTATATTTCGAAACGCCGAGGTTTACCTACTTTTTAGAAATGATATAATAGTAATTAACAAGTCGGGAATTGTGTTTTCTAGACGACGCATCGGCTGTGTTAATATCATAAGTACGAATTAAATTCATAGTGTATTGGGCACTTATTCTTTGCTTTTCAGCATCATTTAAATTATTTGTTAGTAATCCAAATTTAGCTTCTGTTGGAAAGTTATACAGCTGCTCATGTTCTGTAATACTAGGCAATTTATCGCCATATAACCAAATCATTTCTGGCGACACATAATTTAATTCGTAGACCGTTAAGCCTTCAGCTTTGGCATCGGCTTGTAATTGTGTGATGTCGTAGTAATGAGCTGGAACTGTAGCTTTAGAAAGGGGTAAGGCAACAATAAATATGGATGCGAAAAAGAGTACCGTTAGAAAAAAGACGTTCTTAATCGCTTTGTGTTTTAGGTTGATGAAGATAAAAATCCCAATTGTAAATAAAACTACAGAAGCCATAACAAACTCAATCCAAAAACCATCAAGTTTATCCTTTAAGCCTAAATACGCTAAAACAGGGAACAATACCCCAATGCTTGCTATAAGACCGAAATTAAAATAGACAGGGAACGTTTCCTTTTTGTCTTGTAAATTTTTAAAACGCTGAAATAAATAGTCAATATAAAAGCCTGTGTTTATGGCCAACGGAATTAAAACCGGCATGAGATATCTCGATTTTTTCTCCGGAATAATAGACAATAAAATAACAGCTATTAGCGTCCAATAAAAACTGAATTTATACGCTTTTAAATTGCGCACTCTAGATTTTAAATACGGAAATAACAACCCTATAAATGCTGGAATGGTCCAAATCCCACTTTGAGTAAAAAAGCTCCAATAGTAGTAAAACGGTCGAATATTATAACTTCCCCAATTACTGGTTTCTTTTTGAGTAATGGTAGAAAAAGTAGCAGGATCCTGTAATCTTACATAAATAAACCACCAACCTCCAATGATTAGCATAAGAATTAAAATACTGAAAATTGAAAATGTTTTAGGTCTGAATTTTTTGAATTTAAACGTAAACGCGTAGGCCAATAAAAAAGGTAAACATAGCGCATAAAGCGAAACGGGACCTTTACTTAAAAAGGAGAGCCCAAGGCAAATTCCAGCTATAATAGTATGTTTCCAGTATTTGTTTTTCTTCTGAAAGAGTTGATATAGGTGGTAAATAGCAATCATCATAAAACCATGAGCGTAAATATCCCAAGGCGCTTCTATAGTGATTCCTATGGTGTAAAACGAGGTAAATACAATACATGCATTTACCAGGCTATGTACATTATTATTTAATAAGGAAAATGATAATCTATAAACATACACCCCAATAACCATAACCATAAAAACGGTTGGTAAGCGCAGTGCAAATACATTCAATCCAAAAATAGCAGCAGAGATGGCCGACAACCAGGTAGGTAAAGGAGGTTTTTCGTATCGTGCTTCCCCGTTCATTGTGGTTAACAACCAATGGTTGTCGGTTAACATTTCGCGAGCGGTAATAAAGTTTCTAGCTTCCATAATAGTAACTTGCATAACATGCAAACTAGGGAGCATCATCAAGGCTACCATAATGCAAATGGCTACAACGGGATGTTTTTCGATAACTTTAATCATGATATTTTTTTATTAAAACTAAATTCCGACTATAAATTACAGCCCCTAATATATGTCCGATAAACAACACTGGGTCTTTGCGCAATACAGCATAAACTAAAATAAGAATCGAGCCTGTTAAGCTTAATGCCCAAAACCCAAAAGGAAGAGTCGATTCCTTCTTTTTTTCAGAATATAACCATTGGTATACAAAACGCAACGTAAATACAATTTGCGAAACGATTCCTAAAATTAATAACCAAACCGGTATGTTTTCATTCTTAAATAATAACGTCATATCAATCTTGTTATTATTATAGTAGTAAATTACGATAAGAAGAGGGACAAAAAGTAAAAACCAACGCATAAGCTTTGGGAATTTTTGCCATTCGTTTTGTAGCTGTAGGTTTCTAATGTAAATAAAATACGTTAAACTTTGCCCTAACATAATGGCAAAATCTTGCCGCAGATACCCATAAACAAACAGTAAGAACGAGGCAAGTAAACTCAGCGTCCAAAATAAGGTTGGCGTAATAACTTTCCGTTTTTTTTCAGATGTCACCCACTGTACGACTAAGCGGGAAGAGAATAAGATTTGTGCTATAAAACCTATACTGTATATAATCCAATTACTCATTAACTACGTTTCTCGATTTCGTAGTTAATATACTTCTTTTTCATCCACATATATGCAAAACAATCTACTAAAGGTCCTAATAAGCGATTCCATAATCCAAATTTAGCTTCGCCAGCCAGTCTAGGAAAGTGTTGTACAGGCACCTGAAGTATGTTTCCTTTCTGAAGTAAAATCATAGCTGGTAAAAACCGGTGTAAACCTTTAAACATAGGAATACGTTTGGCATAATCTGTTTTTATTACTTTTAACGGACAACCGGTATCGTCCATGCCATCGTGGGTAAAACTTCTTCTGATGCCATTGGCTATTTTAGAAGACATATTTTTTACAAACGAATCTTTTCTATTAGAACGTACACCTGTAACTAAGTCGTATTCTCCGATATGCTGAAGTAAAATATTAAAATCGGAAGGAGCTGTTTGTAAATCGGAATCGATATAACCTACCAAAGGAGTATCGGCATAATCGAACCCTGCTTTTATGGCAGCACTTAACCCTCGATTTTCTTTAAAACTTATAAAATTAAATTCGGGATGTTTCTGGCAAATGGCCTCTATAAGTTCTTGGCTTTTATCTTTAGAACCATCATTTACAAGCAGAATTTTAGTGGTTTTAGCAGCTGTTTGAGCATAGGCTAAAAGCTCTTTTTCTACACGTAATAAATTGTCTTCTTCATTATAAACAGGTACTATAATGGTGAATTGATAGCTCATAAATAAAAACTTGAAAGTACAAATGTATTCTTTTTTATAGAAAAGAAATTTTTAACATTTAAAAATGTTAAAAAATCAGCTTATTTGGACGTTTTTTTACTTTAAAGGCACGGCAACTTTAACGTCATCCCAAGCCATGGTTAGAGATAAATTGTCGGTAGAATTATCAAACGAGATGGTAAATTCTTCAACCGAGTTGTTTAGCTTTTCAACAGGCACGGTCAAATCTACAACATCAAAACTCGGGTCTCGCATGGCCTTCATGGTTTCATCTACACCCCAAGGATATTGTTTTTTGTTAAACATAACCTGCCAAGTGGAGTCGTTAGGAATGGTCCATAACGTATATTTTCCAGGAGGCAAAGAGTCTGTTCCTATTTTTAATGCTTTGTTGGTTTTAAAAGTAGTTGCTTCGTTGGCACCTGTTCTCCAAACTTCATTGTAGGGAACTAAACCACCAAAAATTAATCGGTTGCGTTTAGAAGGACGATTGTAAAACACTTCAAGTTCTAGGTCGTTTAATTTATATTCTACGGTATCTTTCGGACTTAAAACTTTATTGAAGACCCCTTTTTCAAAATACGCATATAGAAAAATTCCTATGGCAACTAGAAATAAGAAAATCATTAACCATTTTAAAACTCTATTCATAAAACCTCTGTTATTTATGGGCTAAATATACTTTAAAAGATAAGCAACTTAAAACGCTTGCGTTTAATTAATTCAATTTTAACAAGCTTTATAAAAAAATATTTATCTTTTTTGCAACACTTCAAAATAAATGGCGTCTTTAAGATGTATACTAACCAAAAATACCATAAGTGAATTCATTTTCTATTGATATTGTAGAAGAATGTAAGCGGAATAACCGAAAGGCGCAAATGCAGTTGTACAACCAGTACTGCCAAGGGATGTATAGTGTGGCCAAACGATTTATTTCGAATACAGCAGAGGCCGAAGATCTGGTGCAAGATGCATTTATAAAAGCCTTTAGCAAACTACATCAATTTAAAGGTGACGTTACTTTTGGAGCTTGGTTAAAACGAATTGTTGTGAATACATGTATTGATGCGCTTAAATCTAAAAAACATCAGTTAGATGTTTTAGAAGAGGTGCACCTCAAAGTGGTCGATACAGATGCTCATGACAGTTGGATCGTAGATGATGGCGTAACTTTAGATGATATTAAAAAAGTTATTGCAACACTACCAGAAAAGTACAAATATGTAGTGATGTTATTTTTAATTGAAGGCTATGATCATCAAGAGATTTCAGAAATTTTAAATATTTCGGAAGTAGCTTCTCGCACACAGTTATCGCGAGGCAAACAAAAATTACAAGAACTTTTAAAATCGAAACGCTATGGCACAAGATATTAGAGACTTATTTAAAGCCGATAAAGAACTTCAAAAACAGGAGGGTATGCCAGAAGGGCATGAGGCACGCTTTTTAGAAAAGTTGAATGCTAATAGTTCTTTAAATCCGCCAAAACCCAAATTTAATTGGATGGCTGTTGCAGCGAGTTTACTTGTTTTGTTAGCCTTAAGTTTTGGAGGATATACTTTTCTTAATCCAGAAGCTGTAGAAGTAACACCACAACCTAAAGTTGCAGAAACCGAAACTGCACCGGTAGTAAAAACGAAAACGCTTGGCGATTTATCTCCCGATTTAAAAAAAGTTGAAGATTATTATTTAGCGAGTATTCATACCGAATTATCGCAAGTAGAATTAACCTCGGAAAATAAAGAGTTAATCGATGGTTATATTCAGCGCTTAGAAGAGCTTTCTAACGAATACAAAAAACTATCTGTAGAATTAACAGAATCGGGCCCAAGCGAGCTCACCGTAAACGCCTTAATCGATAATTTAAAATTGCGTTTAAACTTATTATATCGTCTACGCGATCAATTAAAAGAATTAAAATCTGAACCTGTTGCCGGAGAAGATGTGCAACAATCAATCTAAAAAAAAGTAAATCAAAAAATGAAACAGTTAATTATAAAATCGATAGCTAGCATCCTGTTGTTATTGTTTGTGTCTCATCAAACACAAGCGCAGCAAAAGTTATCTAAAGCAACACAATCTTTAAAAGTGAATAAAGATGTGACTATTAATCTGAAATCGAATTATACCATAGTAAAAATCGATACTTGGAATAAAGATGTTATAGAGGTAGAGGCTTTTATAGAAAGCGATGTGTTGAGTGCTACCGATCTTCAAAATGCATTAGAGCAATGGCAGGTAGATGTAAGTGGTTCTAAAGACAACGTAAGCATTACATCTAAAGGCATGCAAAATGGTTGGGATTTAGATTATAATTTTGATGTGAATTCTATTTCGGCATTAAAACATTTAGAATTCGAATTAGCCGAAATGCCTCCTATACCTCCAGTGCCAAATATGGCTCACTTATCTAATATGCCCGAAGCTCCGGTAATGCCAGAATTACCAGAGTTGCCAGAAGGTATAGACCAGGTTACTTTTGATTATGATGCCTATAAAAAGGAAGGAGAAAAATATTTAGAAGCATGGAGTAAAACCTATCAGAAAAAATATGGCAAGGCCTATATAGATAAAATAAAAGCTTGGGCCAAGCAGTTTAGCGATTCCGGATTTGAAGATTATGAGAAAAAGATGGAAGAATGGGGTAAGCAATTTGGAGAAACTTATGGCAAGGAAATGGAAGCTTGGGGTAAACAATTTGAAAACAGTTTTGGTGAAGATTTTCAATCTAAAATGGAAGCTTGGGGAGAATCGTTTGGAAAGTCGTTTGAAAAGCAAATGGAAGCACAAGAACGTGCCGAGGCGAGCCGAATGCAAGCAGAAAAATCTAGACATAAAGCCGAGAAAGCGAGAGGTAAAGGGGACAGCCATCCAAATATTAGAAAAACCATTATTATACATATGCCCAAAAAGGCAAATTTAAAAGTGAATGTAAAATATGGCGAATTACAATTTGTATCGCTCATAGAAAATTTAAAGGCAGAAATGTCGCATACCAAATTAACAGCAAACACTATCGATGGGAGTAATACTTCCATCGATGTGTCTTATGCGCCTGTTTCTATAGGGCATTGGAATCAAGGACATTTAGTGTTAAAATATGTAGAACAGGCAAAAATAGCCGAGGTGAATCAATTGGTTTTAAACTCGAATTCTTCAAATATACAGTTGGGGCAACTCTCTGGTAATACCATGATTGATGGGAGTTTTGGCGATCTTAAAATATCTAAAATCGCAGAAAGTTTTCAGAATTTAAATATTGTTTTAGAAAATAGTGATGCCGTAATAAGTCTGCCAAAAACACATTATAGTTTGCAGTATAATGGCAAGCAATCCCGATTTAAACATCCTAGCAAAACAACTAACGAAAATGTCTCTACATTTTCTACCGGCGATTTAAGTAGCAATAAATCTATAATCGTGAATGCTAAATTTAGTAAGGTGCTCATGGAGTAAAAGCCACAAGCCCTTTAAATATTAAGTTGTTTAAAAATGACTTTTTGGTGCCGAAATCCTATGCTCATGGATTATCGGCTATATTTGTTTTTAGACAAAGTAGAAAATATCCTAAAAAGTCAGGAATGAAAAAAGTTGTAATAGTAGGAAGTTCTAGAAATGATGGAGATACTATGGTTTTAGTTGATGAATTAATAAAATATTCTAAATGGGACTTAATCAATTTAAATAATTACAATTTTAGCTATTACGATTATGAACATCAAAATAGAAATGATGATTATCTCGTATTATTGGAGCAAATCATTATGAAATATGATACACTTATTTTTGTAACTCCCGTTTATTGGTATGCTATGAGTGGAATTATGAAAGTGTTTTTTGATCGTTTTACAGACTTATTGACTATTGAAAAAGAACTAGGACGAAAATTACGAGGAAAGAAAATGGCCGCAATTAGCTGTTCGATAGGAGATAATCTTGGAGAACATTTTTGGTTGCCTTTTTCTGAAACAGCACGCTATCTTGGAATGGAATATTTAGGAAACTCTCATGCAATTACGGGAGCGAATAACAGCCCCAAAATAAAGGAGTTTATAAAACTAATTGAGAAATAAATCTATTATCAAATCACTAAAAAAAAATCTGCCTATTTATAAATAGACAGATTTTTTAATGTTTAAATATATAGTAAAATATACTATTCCGTAATTACCCAATCCCCTTTAGCTAAAAGCGGTTCGGCTTGTTTGTATTTAACGGTTTTACTTTCGCCGTTCATTACATTTTTTATAGTCACTTTGTCGTTTCTACCAATTTTTGGTTTATCTCTAACAATAGTTTCTACAACTTCGCGTTGAGGTTGTGTTTGTCCGGCAGCTCTACTTTGTGAGGCACGCTCATCTAAATTAGGAATTTCTTCTTTAGACGTTTCTAAACGTTCTTTTTTAGGAGCTTGTTGTCTAGCTTCGCTAATGGCGTTTTGGTCTTCGCTAGGTAATTCTCCTTTAAATAAGAATGAAATAACATCTTTGTTTACTTGAGTAATCATGTCCTTAAACAATTCGAAAGCTTCAAACTTGTAAATAAGTAAAGGATCTTTTTGTTCGTGAACGGCTAACTGTACAGACTGCTTTAACTCATCCATTTTACGTAAATGTGTTTTCCAAGCGTCGTCGATAATCGCTAACGTAATGTTCTTTTCAAAATCGGTAATTAACTGTTTTCCTTCAGTCTCGTAAGCTTGTTGTAAGTCGGTTACAACCTGCAAGGTTTTAACACCATCTGTAAACGGTACGACTATACGCTTAAATTTATCGCTTTGTGTTTCGTAAACATTTTTAATGATTGGGAATGCAATTTCTGCATTTTTAGCCATTTTAGCCTTGTAATGATCGAAGGCCGCTTTGTAAATTTTAGCAGCAATATCTTGAACAGAATTTTTGTTGAATTCTTGTTCGGTTACAGGGTTGCTCATTGAGAAATAACGAATAATTTCAAATCCGAAATTCTTAAAATCGTTAGCGTCTTTGTTTACTTCTGCGATATGTTCAGCTGTATCAAAAATCATATTCGCTAAATCTACACGTAGACGTTCTCCAAATAAAGCATGGTGACGACGTTTGTAAACCACCTCACGTTGGGCATTCATTACGTCATCATATTCTAATAAACGCTTACGTACACCAAAGTTGTTTTCTTCAACCTTTTTCTGTGCACGTTCAATAGATTTAGAAATCATAGAATGCTGAATAACTTCACCTTCTTCTAATCCCATTTTATCCATCATCTTAGCAATACGCTCAGATCCGAATAAACGCATCAAATTATCTTCTAAAGACACATAGAATTGTGAACTTCCTGGATCTCCTTGACGACCTGCACGACCACGTAACTGACGGTCTACACGACGAGAATCGTGACGTTCTGTACCTACAATCGCTAAACCACCTGCTTTTTTAACAGCATCGGTTAATTTAATATCGGTACCACGTCCAGCCATGTTAGTCGCAATTGTTACTTGTCCTGGCTGACCAGCTTCTGCAACAATATCTGCTTCTTTTTTGTGTAATTTTGCGTTTAATACGTTGTGAGGTACTTTACGGATGCTAAGCATTTTTCCTAAAAGCTCACTAATTTCAACGTTAGTAGTACCAATTAAAACCGGACGTCCGCCTTGCGATAATTTGGTAACCTCGTCGATAACTGCGTTGTATTTTTCACGTTTTGTTTTATAAACTAAATCTTCTCTATCGTGTCTTGCAATTGGGCGGTTTGTTGGAATTTCTACAACATCTAACTTATAGATTTCCCAGAATTCACCTGCTTCTGTAATCGCTGTACCAGTCATACCCGATAATTTGCGGTACATTCTAAAGTAATTTTGAAGTGTTACAGTAGCAAAAGTTTGCGTAGCTGCTTCAATTTTTACATTCTCTTTAGCTTCGATCGCTTGGTGTAAACCATCGCTATAACGACGACCATCCATAATACGACCTGTTTGCTCATCGACAATCATTACTTTATTGTCCATTACCACATATTGATTGTCTTTTTCGAATAGGGCGTAGGCTTTAAGTAATTGATTTAAGGTATGGATACGTTCAGATTTAATTCCGAAATCTCTAAATAAATCTTCTTTTTCGTTAGCTTCCTCTTCGGCACTTAAACCTTTCGATTCAATTTTAGCCATTTCAATACCAATTTCTGGCATGACGAAGAAGTCTGGATTGTCTTTACCAGAAAGGTATTCAACCCCTTTGTCTGACAATTCAATTTGATTATTTTTTTCATCGATTACATAGTACAATGCTTCATCTACCTTAGGCATTTCGCGATTGTTATCGGACATGTAATGATTTTCTGTTTTTTGAAGTAATTGACGGATACCGTCTTCACTTAAAAACTTAATTAAGGCTTTGTTTTTAGGCATTCCACGGAATACACGTAACAATTGGAATCCTCCTTCTTTAGTGTCTCCGCTAGAAATTAATTTTTTAGCCTCGGCAAAAACCCCTGTTAAATATTTACGTTGTACAGCAACAATATCTTCAACTTTTGGTTTTAACTCATTAAACTCATGGCGGTCGCCTTGAGGAATTGGACCAGAGATAATTAAAGGTGTACGGGCATCATCTACTAATACAGAATCGACCTCATCGACAATGGCATAGTGGTGTGGGCGTTGTACCAAGTCGTTTGGTGAATGTGCCATGTTATCACGTAAATAATCGAAACCAAATTCGTTATTTGTACCGTAAGTAATATCGGCGTTATAAGCTTTTTACGAGCTTCAGAATTTGGTTGGTGGTAATCGATACAATCGATACTTAAACCATGAAATTCGAAAATCGGCGCCATCCATGCGCTATCACGTTTTGCTAAATAGTCGTTTACAGTTACTAAGTGTACCCCTTTACCAGCTAAGGCATTTAAATACATTGGTAAGGTTGCTACTAGGGTTTTACCTTCCCCTGTATGCATTTCTGCAATTTTACCTTGGTGCATGGCTATACCACCTACAAGTTGTACATCGTAATGTACCATATCCCAAGTAATAGCTTTCCCTGCAGCATCCCAAGAATTCGCCCAAGTGGCCTTATCGTCTTCTAGTGCCACATAATCTTTAGAACCAGAAATTTCTCTATCGAAAGCATTTGCCGTAACGGTAATACTTGTATTATCTTTAAAACGCTTAGCGGTTTCTTTTACAACAGCAAAGGCTTCTGGAAGGATGGTATTTAATACATCTTCTGTAGCTGCGTAAGAGTCGTCTTTTAATTTGTCAATTTCTTGATAAATATCTTCACGTCTGTCAATATCTTCTGTAGCATCTGCTTCTGTTAATAGTGCAGTAATTTGATCTTCGAAAGGCTTCCTTCCTTCGGCAATTTTAGCTTTAAAATAAGCGGTTTTTGCTCTCAGTTCGTCATGTGATAAAGCTTCTAAAGCCTTTTCAAAAGTTTTAATTTTATCTACTATAGGCATGATGGCTTTAACATCTTGTTTTGATTTGTCGCCAACAAATACCTTAAGTACAGAATTTAAAAAATTCATGTGTATGTGTGTTAATAGGTTGTATTAAGTCTTGCAACTTAATAGATACAGTTATGTGCTTTAAATGCTATTTAGAAAAGCATTCAAATATACGTTTTGTTGTTATGTTTCATAAAGAATAGCACAAAAAAAAGCCTCGCAATGAGACTTTTTAACTTTTCTTTATAGTATACTAATATTCATCCTCGTTCCAGAGATAGTCTTCATCCGTAGGATAGTCAGACCAGATCTCCTCAATGGAGTCGTAAGAATCGCCTTCATCTTCTATGGATTGTAAGTTTTCTACAACCTCTAAAGGTGCTCCTGTTCTAATTGCGTAGTCAATCAGCTCATCCTTAGTAGCTGGCCAAGGCGCATCACTTAAATATGATGCTAATTCTAATGTCCAATACATTTGTAATTCGTTTTAATTTTTTGCAAAAATAATTTTTTAGTTTAAAAAGTCAAGAAAAAAATGAATTATTTCATCATTAAATTAAAGAACGCTTCGTTTTTTAAACACATTGAGTAAAAGTTAGTTAGATTACTTTGAAGAAAAATACCATTAGTGTTTTTCTGGAATCCACTTTACTTCGTCTGCGTGCAAGTCATGAGACAATTTTCGTGCCAATACAAACAGATAGTCAGAAAGACGGTTTAAATATATTAGGGTTTCCGGATTTAAAGGTTCGATTTCGTTTAATTGAGAAGCTAAACGTTCGGCTCTACGGCAAACACAGCGTGCTATGTGACAGAATGACACGGTTTGGTGGCCACCTGGTAATACAAAGTGTGTCATTGGTGGAAGTTCGGTATTCATAGCATCCATTTCTTTTTCTAAGAGCGTAATATTGGCCTCATCGATTTTAGGAATATTTAAGCGCTCCTTTCCATTTTTTAAAATGGCTTTCTCTGGTGGGGTAGCCAACATGGCGCCAACTGTAAATAGGCGATCTTGTATAATGACTAAAATGGCTTTGTAGGCAGGATTAATATCTTGGTCACGAATTAATCCGATGTACGAATTTAATTCATCTACAGTTCCGTAACTTTCTATTCGGATATGATGTTTGGGTACACGCGTACCTCCAAATAAGGCAGTTGTGCCTTTATCGCCTGTTTTTGTATAGATTTTCATGTAATGTAAACTTAAATTTAAGGACACCAATAAGGATTGGTACTTTTCAAAGTTACATGGAAATGTTAAAGATTAAAAATGAAAACGCGATAGATTCTTAGGCCGGAACTATAATTTTTTCGTTTCGGGTATCACTTTCAATTATGCCATCGCGCAAACGAATAATACGATGTGCATGCTCGGCAATATCTTCTTCGTGAGTTACCAATATAACCGTATTGCCTTGCTGATGTATGGTGTTAAAAAGTCCCATAATTTCTACAGAAGTTTTAGAATCTAGATTTCCCGTAGGTTCATCGGCAAGAATTATTGATGGTTTATTTACTAGCGCACGACCTACAGCAACACGTTGGCGCTGCCCTCCAGAAAGTTGGTTGGGTTTGTGGTCCATTCGATCTGCTAAACCAACTTCGGTTAATACTTCTTCGGCGCGTTTGGTACGTTCGCTTTTAGAATATCCTGCATACACCATTGGTAAGGCAACATTGTCTAAAGCGGTGGTTCTGGGTAGCAAATTAAAGGTCTGAAAAACGAATCCAATTTCTGTATTTCGAATATCGGCCAATTCATCGTCGCTCATTTTGCTAACATCTTTTCCGTTAAGAATATAGGTTCCAGCTGTAGGTGTATCTAAACAGCCAAGCAAATTCATTAATGTCGATTTTCCAGAACCCGAAGGCCCCATAATGGCAATGTAGTCGCCACGTTTAATGGTTAAATCGATGCCTTTTAATACATGAACGGTTTCTTGTCCGAGTTTAAAATCGCGAATAATGTTGGTGATTTCTATAACGTTACTCATAAAATAATTGCTGATGTTATGGTTGATGCAAGATACATGAATTTTTATAAGAAGTAAGACGCTAGTAATTTCGTTTTGTTACAATTTTTTATATTGAATATGGTATTAAAAATATTGGTAACGAGTCTATGCCCGATAATTTCACTACCAACTACGAATCTACAGCCGAATAGAAAAATGTTCTTTGACTTGTTCTTTTCTGAAAAACACAAATCCGTATTGAAACGTGTCTATAGTGACTTTTACTTTTGGATGATTTTTTATGTGTTCCCATGCTTCAGTCATGTCTTTAGACCAGTAAATATCATCGAAGACAAATACCGTATCGTTGTGAATTTTTGGAAGTAATAATTCGAAATAGTGTAAGGTTGCCGTTTTATTGTGGTTCCCGTCAAACAAGACAAAATCGAAGGTGTTTTGGTTTTGTTCTGGAATCACTTCCGCAAAATCTCCTGTTTTTACAGTGACATTGTTAATTGTATGTTGTTTTAGATTTTCGCTTGTAAATGCCGAAATTTCCGGACAACCTTCTATTGAAATAATTTCAGAATTCGTGTTTCCTAAAGCTAATGCCTGAGTTGAAATCCCCAAAGATGTACCGAGTTCTAAACTGTGTTTAAACTGAAAATAACGAGCTAAACGAAACAGTAATTTGGCATGTTTTAGAGATGCTCCCGATTGTTTTGCAATCTGTTTTACTTGTCGTGTGTTCGATGTGGTAAACTGGGAGCCACTGCCTAAATCGGTGATTTGTAAAGCCGTGTTGGTTTTTATTAACTGTGCTTTATAAGTTTCAATTTTCGCATATTCCGAATACTTTTTTTTGTCGTAAAAGCATAGAGTCACCAAATTGTAAACAAAAGGGGAGTGCACACCATGCTGATTTGTAGCACGTATTAAAAACTTAAAATATTGCAAAATTTGATAAAACACAGTGTTAAAAACTACAAATTAACCTTCCATTTTTGAAGCTAACTCGAACCAACGTTCTTCTTTAGCTTCGATGTCTTGTATTATTTTTTCTAGTTGTAAGGATAACTCAGAAATCTGATCTGGAGATAAATCTGGATTATGGAATTTTTCCTCCAGAGCTGTTTTATCGAAGGCTAACGATTTTAATTTGCTTTCAATATTATTATATTCCTTTTGTTCGTTGTACGATAATTTGGTTCCAGAATCTTGTTTCCAGTTTTTCTTTTCCTTTTTATCTTCGGTCACGGTTTGCTCCGGACTGTCTTCATAAGCTCTATAATCGCTATAATTACCTGGGAAATCCTCAATTACACCTTCACCTCTAAATACAAATAAATGGTCTACAATTTTATCCATAAAATAACGGTCGTGAGTAACCACTAATAGGCAGCCAGGAAAATCTAATAAGAACTCTTCAAGGACATTTAAAGTAACAATGTCTAAGTCGTTTGTAGGTTCGTCAAGAATTAAAAAGTTTGGATTCTGAATTAAAACCGTACATAAATACAGGCGTTTACGCTCGCCACCACTTAGTTTTTCTACAAAATCATACTGTTTTTTGCGGTCGAATAAGAACCGTTCTAATAGCTGTTGGGCACTAATTTGGCGTCCTTTTTTTAGCGGAATGTAATCTCCAAACTCGCGAACCACATCTATTACTTTTTGGTCTGGTTTAACCTCTATACCACCTTGGGTATAATATCCAAATTTTACGGTTTCGCCCAAAGTAATTTTACCACTATCGGGTTTAGAAGTTTCGGTTAAAATATTTAAGAATGTCGATTTTCCGGTTCCGTTTTTTCCTATAATTCCAACACGTTCGCCACGTTGAAAATTGTAAGTAAAGCCGTCTAAAATTTTCTTGTCGGCAAATGATTTTTTAACATTATGAAGCTCTACAATTTTATTTCCTAAGCGCTCCATATTCAACTCCAGCTCCACTTGATGGTCCTTTCTACGCTTACTGGCACGCTGTTTTATGTCGTGAAAATCGTCTATTCTCGATTTCGATTTTGTAGTACGCGCCTTAGGTTGACGGCGCATCCAATCTAATTCCTTTTTAAAAAGTTGTTTTGCTTTTCCGGTTTCTACAGCTTCTTGGGTAATGCGTTCTTCTTTTTTCTGCAGGTAATACGAGTAGTTTCCTTTATAGCTAAAAAGTTCGCCTTGGTCTAATTCTATAATTTCATTACACACACGCTCTAAGAAAAAACGGTCGTGTGTAACCATAAATAAAGTCATGTTTTCTTTAGCAAAAAACAATTCTAACCATTCAATCATTTCTAAATCTAAATGGTTGGTAGGTTCATCTAAAATTAAAAGATCGGGTTTGTTTATTAAAGCATTGGCTAAGGATAAACGTTTTTTTTGTCCACCAGAAAGCGAACTAACCTTTTGCGAGAAATTGTCCAGTTTTAATTTCGAAAGAATTTGTTTGTATTGAGTTTCAAAATCCCAAGCGTTAAAACGGTCCATTTGTTCGAAGGCTTTTTGGTAGGCTTCTTCGTCTTCAGGATTATTTAAAGCCGTTTCATAGTTTTTATTCACCTTTAAAATGTCGTGATCGGCATTAAAAATGGTTTCTTCAACAGTTAAAGAAGCGTCTAAAATAGGTTCTTGAGGTAGAAAAGAAACTGTAATTCCTTTTCTGAAAATAATTTGCCCCGTATCTGGTTGATCCAACCCAGCAAGAATATTTAAAATCGATGTTTTTCCTGTTCCATTTTTGGCTACAAAAGCTACTTTTTGGTCTTTATGAATGCTAAATGATAGGTTTTCGAACAAGGTAAGTTCGCCGTAAGATTTAGAAATATTTTCTACAGTTAAATAATTCAAGGGTTTCCTTATTTTAGAATTGAGTTGCAAATATCCAAAAAGTAAACGATTAGTTTTGATATTCCTGTCGAAAACTTATATTTGTCGGTAAATCACTAACCCATTCATGAGCAAATTCTTTGTTACCGCATGTATTTTATTGTGTCTTATAACGTCTAGTTGTGTGTCGCATAAAAACATGGTGTATTTGCAACCTGTAGATACTAACGATTCTATAGCCAAGGTTGTAGCAGCACAAACACCCTACCGCGTTCAGCTTTACGATATTTTAAATATTCGAGTAAAAGCGTTAGACCAAGATGCTGTTCAAATTTTCAACCCGATGGGAGAAGATTTATTGAACGCAGATAGTGGAGAACGCGCTTATTTTGATGGGTTTACTGTCGATTTACACGGTGAAATCCGAATTCCTGCTTTAGGAAAAGTCAATGTTCTAGGATATACCACCGAAGAGATTGAAAAGATATTAGAAAAGAAATTACTCGAAGAACAATTTAAGGAAACCGCTAATATTTTTGTTACAGTAAAACTAACGGGTTTACGGTATACGGTTAATGGTGAAGTGGGATCGCCAGGATCGAACACCTTATTTCAGGATCGTGTAAATATTTTTGAAGCCATTGCCAATGCGGGCGAAATTCCCATTACTGGCGATAGAAAAGATATATTGATTATAAGACAATATCCGCAGGGACAAAAAATACATCATATAGATATTACGCGAGAGGATGTAATGTTATCGCCATATTACTACATTCAGCCTAACGATATTATATATGTAAAACCACTTCCGCAGAAATCCTGGGGAACGGGAGAAACAGGTATGCAAACTTTAACGACTATTGCTACCATTTTAACTTTAGGGACTACAACCTTATTACTAATAGATCGCTTATAATACATGACACAATACGAGTTTGACGATCAAGATCAGATGGAATCGGGAGGAATGACCTTCGATTTTAGAGGATATTTGTTTAAAGTACTTAATTTCTGGAAATTGGTACTTTTATGTATTGGAGTTGCCTTAACAATAGCGTATCTAATAAATGTACGGAAACAAAATATTTACCGCTTAGATTCTTTAATTACAGTAGAAAACGACCAGAATCCATTTTTTACTGCCAATACAAGTATTTCGTTTAACTGGGGTGGAGTCTCTGGAAAAGTAGGAAAAGTGATTACTTCTTTACAAACCCGAACCCATAACGAAAAGGTTGTGGATTCGCTCCAGTATTATCTTGAATATTTAAAGGAAGGGGAGTATAGAAAGGAAGATATTTATACAGATGCCCCATTCTTTATCACTATAGATAAGCAACAGGGACAAGTATTAAATCATCCTTTAGGGATTCGATTTTTAAATGATAAGGAGTTCGAGTTGTTTTCGGAGTTTGAAAAAGATCGAGGCACAATGCAATTTTATAGCGATATGCGTACCGAGCGTATCGGGCTGCCTTTAGGTGTTTTTAATAAAAGATTTACTATTGGAGAACCTGTGGTTTTACCATTTACTCACTTTACATTACACGTAAAACCAAAAGAACAAATAGCAGCCAACGCAGAGTATTTTATCAACTTTTTAAATTTCGATCAAGTTGTAAATACTTATAAAAATGCTGTAAAAACAGAACCTTTCTCTAAGGAATCGTCGTCGGTTTTAAAGTTATCGTTAACTGGTCATAATAAAGCTAAAATTGTAGATTACTTAAATGCAACGACGGCAATTTTAAGTCGGACCGAGTTAGAACGAAAAAACTTATATGCCACCAACACCATTAAGTTTATAGATAGTAGTTTGTCTACCGTAAACAATAATCTTAAGGATGTTTCAGACGAAATGAATTCGTTTAGAAAGCAAAATAAGGTGTTCGATGTTGATGCGGAAATGACAGAAGTTTCGTCGCGTTTACGGGAATACGAAATGGCGAAAGAGCTTGAACAAACCAAGCTAAATTACCTTAATGCTCTTGAAGATTACTTACTTACCAAAACTAATTATATAAATATAGCAGCGCCATCATCTGTAGGAATAGATGAACCAAATATTCAGCAAAGTGTGGGGAAAATCACCGCATTAGCCATAGAACGTCAGAGTTTAGAATATACGATGAAAGAGGGCTCAGATTTATTTAAAGATTTAGACCGCCGTATTTCTGCTGAAAAACGCGTGCTGTTAGAAACCATAGATGCTACCAAGCGAACCATCAGGCTGCAATTAAATAGCATTCAGGGACAGGCTGCTAGCTTAGAGGCCAAGTTGAGTAACTTACCAGAAGACCAACAGCAATTCCTGAAAATTCAGCGAAAGTTAGATATTAGCCAAGAAGCCTATAATTTGTATATGGCAAAGCGCAGTGAGGCTGCTATTGTAAAAGCAGCAAATATATCAGACATTACTGCTATAGATGATGCTAAAGATATTGGTGGTGGGCTAATAGGCCCGAATAAGTCTCTAAATTATATGATGGCTTTAATGGTTGGATTTTTCCTGCCTATGCTTATTATTTTTATAATCTACTTGTTAGATAACACCATTCACGGTTCCGATGAAGTCGAGCGTTTGTCGCGTATTCCAATTTTAGGCCTTATCGGGAAATACAAGTATCATAACAATTTAGTGGTTTTCGAAAAACCTAAATCGGCAGTTGCAGAATCCTTTAGGTCTATTCGTTCTAGTTTGCAATTCATCTTTAAAAAACAAGGAGATAACGACAAGCTCGGAAAAACCATTATGGTTACCTCGTCGGTAAGTGGAGAAGGAAAGACCTTTACCTCGATTAATATGGCTACGGTATACGCCTTGTCTGGTAAAAAAACGATTTTATTAGGGTTAGACTTGCGTAAACCTAAAATATTTGGCGATTTTGGTATATCGAACGATTTAGGAATGGTGAATTATTTTATAGGAGAAAACACCTTCGAAGAAGTTACCTTTCATTCAGAAATAGAAAATTTAGATGTTGTGCCCTCTGGTCCAGTACCTCCAAATCCATCAGAGTTATTAATGGGTGATGCCATGAAAACTCTGATAGATAAATTGCGCTTGGAGTATGATATGATTATTCTAGATACGCCGCCATTAGGTCTTGTAACCGATGCTTTAGAGCTTACACAATATGCAGATGCAACCATTTTTATGGTGCGTTTAGATTATACTAAAAAAGGTATGCTCTCTTTAATTAACGCAAAACATCGCATGGGAGAAGTTAAAAACATCAGTTTTGTACTTAACTTCTATAAGCATAAAACAAATCATAATTACGGGTATGGCTACGGATATGGATATGGCTATGGATATGGATATGGATATGGTGTTTACGGAAATGCTTACCACGACAAAGATGGAGGCAAAGGTGTAATGGGCAAATTTAAACGATTTTTAAAACGATTATAGAACCCGATTTCTGCCTTGCTCGTCATACTGATTTTATTTCAACATGTCAAGAGGATATTAACGTAATCCCATTTAAGATACCTTAAAAGTACTGCGGGTGAATCATAGTCAAGACTTAACTCACCACTGTTTCTGTTATAACAGACGCGTTTCTTTTTAATAATTCGCTCTGTAATATTTTTTGAGTGTGCATGGTATCGTTTTGCGGAATTAAAAAGCGTTCTAAATCATCTGTACACATAATTTGTTCAGTATGATCTATAAAACCGTAACCTTTGTAAAACCCATCCTGAATTAAAATAAAAGCCGATTCATCTTCATGTCTTCCTGCTTGCTTTAAAACCACCTCTTGATTGCTGTTTTTAATGGTTTCTATAGCTTCTTCTACTCTTAGATTATAGGCTTCAGCAGTTTCTAATTGTTTACAAATACCATTGCAATCATCAATAATATAATGTGAACACTCCGAGACACCTTCTTGTAGATGGCAGTATTTCGGACATAAATTAAATGCTTTGCAATACTGCTCTAATTGCTGTCTGCAATCGGTAATAGAATAATAAATTTTAAGAGGATTTGGTGCCGATTTTAATGTGTTATAGGCCAGATGTTTTATCCCGTTTCTGTCTTCGTAACTAAAAATAGCGAATGCTTTTGGATTCCGTTTTGCGGCCTGATTAAATTCTGGATAGTGCGCTTTTATAGCCGCATCTTCCATAAGTAAAGCAATAAGTTCAGTTCCCGACAACTCAAACGAAATATCGGCAGTTTCTCGGCATAAATTCATTTCTTTCGCCGATTTATTATAAAAATGACTTAAAACACGTTTTTTTAAATCCTTGGCTTTACCTACATAAATAATGGTTCCTTTTTTGTTTTTGAAGATATAGATTCCAGGTGCATTGGGAATGGCATTAAAAACATCGCTTGGTAAATTTGGTGGTAGGGTGGCTTCTTTAGATGAAGGTTTTAAGAAATCTTGAAATACAGTTTTGGCTTGGTCTTGGGCTAAAAGTAAATCGAATAAAATAGCTGTAGCTTCAGCATCGCCAAGCGCTCGGTGCCTGTCGTAAACACTAATATTTAATGCAGCACATAGTTTTCCTAAACTGTAAGATTGGTGTCCTGGAATAAGCTTTCTAGACAAGCGAATGGTACACAATTTTTTTCGCTTAAAATCGATATCAAGTTCTTTAAAGGCATTTCGAATAATATTATAATCGAAATTAACATTATGAGCCACAAAAATAGTGTCTTCTGTAATCTCTAGAACCTGTTGTGCAATTTCCGAAAATGTAGGAGCATCTGCAACCATACTATTATCAATACCGGTTAAGGCTGTAATATAATCTGGAATGTAGGCCTCAGGGTTTACTAAAGAAGAAAATGTTTCGATAACCTTTGTGCCATCGTGTTTTAAAATAGCGATTTCGGTAATTTTATTGCCACTTCCTGTGGTTTCTATATCTATAATCGTGTACATTAGTGCATCATTTTTTCTAAAGCTTTTAATTCTACTCCAAGCTCATTAAACATTCGGATTATACTACTTATTTGTAGTTCGTGTTGGTCGTATTCTTGGGTGTTTATGCTGCAGGTAAATTCCCAAATTTCTAAGACTTCTTGAATAGGAAGAAAATAAGGTTCGTACGCTTTATTGTCAGACACCAACAGTAAACCTTGTTTGTCTTTTAAATGGTTGTAAACCCGTTTGTAAACCATACCCTGATTACTGGTTAAAAGCACATAAGTACGTCCGTTTTGTATATCTGTTTTATCTTCAATAAAGCGAGCGACAACAAAAGCACCGTCTTTCATAGGCAACATAGAATCTCCTTTAATAGGGAACGCCCGATGTTTACCAGTAGGTAAAAAAGGTAATTTTATTTTTTGTAATTGATCTATATATTCCGGATCGTCGTACCCATTTAAATACCCCGCAGAAGCCTTTATAGGAACCACTTCTATAAGGTCGTCATGATCGATATCTACAACCATAGGAAAGAGGATACGTTGCTCTCCAACTTTTAGAAACGATGCATCATTAGTTTTAGATAAATCTGTTCGTAAAAAGATGTCTATAGGAATTTTAAAATATTCTGAAAATGCGATAAGCATTTCTATAGAAGGTTCTGAGCGACCTTCTTCATAGGACCCAATTCGAGAGCGCGTGATGTTTAAAGCTTTAGCAAGTGCTTCTTGCGATAGTTTTTTTAGCGTTCTTAAATGACGAATATTTGAAGCAATCATATACAAGTTTAATTATGCGATAAATACAATTGATTTAATTAATAGCAATTGATGCTTGTAAATGTAGTTATTTTTTTAATATAAATTTTAATTCGCTGTTTTTAACTTTGTAATTGAGTCTTTGGCTTGAAAATTAAGTGTTTAATGGTTTAGGTTTTAATGGAATTAGAATGTAGAACTCATGCTACATTTGAGGCTGGGAGTTTAATCCATAAAAAAAAGGAACCCACGGGTTCCTTTTTTTTACTTCTTATCGTTATGCCTTTTTTTGTATTCTTCGAACATTTTATTTTTGAATTCGTCTTCAGATTTTTTGAGAAGAATTATTTTTTTTGCGGGCAGTATACCTTGTAAATCTTTAATATACTCATTAAATAATCGATGCTTTTCGTCATTATTAGCAAGCATGGTTTTTAATTTAGTTTTAGCTTCAGTCTCACTTAAATTATTGATGTCTGTTGCTTTTCGTTGTTCACGCATAGCATTTCGAAGTGTATTGTTTTCGGTTTCGTATGCATTGTAAACAGGCCAAAATTTTTGCGCTTCAGCTTTAGTTAAATTTAGTTTTTCTGTAATAAAGGCTATTTTTAAGGTTTTAATCTTTTCGCCTTTATTTTGAGAAAATGCTTGTAATGAAAATAACGTAAGTAGGAGGATGATATATTGTTTTTTCATATGTTTTGTTTTTATTTTAATTAAAATCTTCTATTTCAATTTCATTTTCTACATAATAATCTATAGAAGAATCGCTAATCGCTTCTTGTAAAATTTCGTTTTGAAATATATCGGTATCTATTATTAATGTGGCCATTTCTGAAGTGTTTAAATCTTCATTAATAATAAAAGATTCTAGTGTTTCTGTGTTTAAAGCACTAAACGAAGTGGTTTTACTTTTAGAAAACGTAAGGGTAAACATGAGCATTAAACATGCAGCGATACTAGCAGCATAAACCCATGGTTTTATACGAAGTGTACGTACTTTAGTGTCCTGTTTTGTATTAACTTTAGTTTGAATTAGAGCTTCTAAAGTGTCAAAATAATTTTCAGGAACTTTAAAACCAGTGTTTGTGACTTTAGTTTGCATTTTTGCTTCATTTAAAATAGTATCCTCTAGATTATTAAAGTAATCTTTAGGTATTTTAAATCCTGCGTTGTTGTCGTTATGTAAGTCTTTAAGTTTCATCTTAGTCTTTAGACTGTTTTTTTTAGTAAAAGTTTAATCGGTTGTTAAATAGTCTTCAATTTTTTTTACGGCTAAGTGATACGAGGCTTTCAAGGCCCCTTCACTAGTTTCTAAAATTTCCGACATGTCTTTATATTTTATGTCTTCAAAATATCGCATATTAAAAACCAACTGCTGTTTTTGAGGTAGTTTAGAAATCGCTTCTTGTAATTTAAGCTGTATCTCATCGCCTTCAAAATAGATGTCAGATTTTAATTGTTCTAATGCCAATTGTTGTGTTTCTTCGTTTGAAATTTGTAACAATTTAGCTCTTTTATTTATAAACGAGATCGATTCGTTGGTTGCAATGCGATACATCCAAGAATAGAGTTTGCTATCTCCTTTAAAGGTACCTATATTTTTAAAAACTTTTATAAACGTATTTTGCAACACATCGTCTGCATCGTCATGCGATTTTACAATATTACGAATATGCCAATATAAACGTTCCTTATACAAACGAATAAGCTCTTTAAAAGCACGATCTCTGGTCGACTCAGATTTTAGTTGCTCTAAAAGTTGGGATTCGTTTATCATTAACATGTTTTGTATTTAGACAGCAAAAGGTATTAAAAGTTTAATTTGGAAGCGTTAATTATTATTTAAAATTTGAAGGTTGGGCGTATTAAAAAAGGATAAGCTTTTTTGATGCTTATCCTTTTTTAGTGCCTAATTTGAATTTAAGAATTAGTCGAAACTTTGCATGTTTACTAATTTCTTGTAGACGTTGTTTTTTAGTAATAATTCGTCGTGAGTTCCTTGTTCTACAATTTCACCTTTTTGCATGACCACAATGGTGTCTGCGCTTTGTATGGTAGACAAGCGGTGGGCAATTACAATAGATGTTCTGTTTTTCATCATGTTTTCTAAGGCGTCTTGTACCAAGCGTTCACTTTCGGTATCTAGTGCCGAGGTGGCCTCGTCTAGAATCATGATAGGTGGATTTTTTAAAACCGCACGTGCAATACTTAAACGTTGCTTTTGTCCGCCCGAAAGTTTATTTCCAGAGTCACCAATATTAGTTTCTATACCACGAGGTAAATCTTTTACAAATTCCCAAGCATTTGCAATTTTTAAAGCATCAATAATTTCGGCATCTGTAGCGGTTTCTTTTCCTATTAAAATATTGTTTTTTATGCTGTCGTTAAACAAAATAGAGTCTTGAGTAACAAGTCCCATTAAAGAACGGAGCGAATGCTTTGTTAGGTCGCGAATATCGTCGCCATCTATACTAATACTGCCTTCGTTAACATCGTAAAAACGTGTTACCAAATTGGCAATGGTACTTTTTCCGCTTCCAGACTGTCCAACAAGTGCCACACTTTTTCCTTTAGGAACTTTTAAGGAGAAATGCTTTAAAACATATTCGTCTTCATATTTAAACGAGATATTGTTTAAGGTAACATCGCTAGTAAACTCTGTTTTTACTTTCGCATTAGGTTTGTCTTCTAGCGGAGAGTTTGTATTTAAAATTTCTAAAACACGTTCTGCTGCGGCATTTCCTTTTTTAACACCGTAACTAGCTTTACTTATTGCTTTAGCGGGAGTTAGAATGTTATAAGCTAAACCAATGTATACAATAAATAAACCTGGATCTAAAGAGTTTTCGTTTAACACCATGCGTCCGCCATACCAAAGTAATACAGAAATAACGGTGATTCCGAGAACTTCGCTAACCGGAGAGGCTAAATTTTGACGGTTTAATAAGGTGTTAGAATAATTTTGATAACGGGTTGTAGATTCTCTAAAACGATTGCTAAAAAGTACTTCAGAGGTAAATCCTTTTATCACTTTTAATCCGCCTAAAGTTTCATCGACAATCGATAAAAAGAAACCTTGTTCTTTCTGAACTTTATCTGATTTTTTCTTTAAAGATTTTCCTATTAATGAAATAACAAATCCACTTACAGGAATAAAAATAAACACGAATATGGTAAGTTTTATACTTATCATAAACATGGCTATAATTGTAAAAATAATCATTAAAGGTTCTCTAACAATTAGTTCTAGAATAGATAGAAATGAGGATTGAATTTCTTGGACATCGCCAGAAATTCTAGCAATACTATCACCTTTACGTTTTTCTGAGAAGAATGCTAAAGGTAAATTTAAATACTTGTCGTATAGCGTATCTCGAAGGTCTTTTAATACTCCATTTCTTAGGAACGTAATAAAATACATGGCCAAATAGTTGAAGAAGTTTTTAAGTAAAAACATACCAACAACCAATGCAACCATAAAAAATAGCACCTGGTCGCTACCTTCGTTAGCTTTTTGAGTGACAAAGAAATTTAAATAACTTTCTGCGTAATCTTTAATGCCAGTGATGCCTTGCCATACTGGTTTTGTAGTTATTTGTTTTGTTTTATCGAACAAAACGTTTAACATTGGAAATAATGATACCATAGCCAAGGTACCAAAAAGGGCGTATAATATATTACATATAATATTTAGAATCGCATAACCTTTGTAGGGTTTTGCGAATCTAAATATTTGTTTAAAATAGTTCATTAACTAAGTTTCATGTCTTTAATAATTGCATCAATCTTGTTTTCAAGTTGCTGCTCTGTAGTTTTAAAATTTGCTGTACTGTCTAAAGCCGTATTAGCGCTTATATAAAACTTAATCTTTGGTTCTGTTCCACTAGGTCTTAGGGCTACCTTACTACCATCTTCTGTGTAATAAATAATAACATTAGATTTAGGAATGTCGGTAGTGTCTTCTTTTCCTGTAGCCAAATATTTAACTGTTGAGGTTTGGTAATCTTCAACTTTTACAACCTTAGAGCCGTTTATTTCTGAAACAGGGTTTTCGCGAGCATCAATCATCATTTGAGAGATTTCTTGAGCGCCTTCAATACCTTTTTTAGTTAAAGAGATTAAGCGCTCTTTAAATAAACCATGTTCTACGTATAGGTTTAATAAGGCTTCGTACATGGTACTTCCGTTAGCTTTGGCTTGTGCTGCAATTTCGCAAGCCAATAGGGTAGAGGTTACGGCATCTTTATCGCGAACAAAATCGCCTACTAAATACCCGAAACTTTCTTCGCCACCACCAACATAGGTTTGCTCAGGGAAGTCGTTAATCATTTTTGCGATCCACTTAAATCCTGTAAGACCAATTTTATAATCTACATTATAAGCTTTAGCCAAATTGTGCATCATTGGTGTAGATACGATTGTAGAAGCTACAAATTCGTTTCCTTTTAGTTTGCCTTCAGCTTTCCATTGTTTAAGCAAGAAATCTGTCATTAACAACATGGTCTGGTTCCCGTTTAAAAGAATCATGTTGCCATCTAAATCGCGAACAGCTACTCCTAAACGATCGCAATCAGGATCGGTACCAATTACTATATCGGCTTGCGTTTCATTTGCTAAATCTAAAGCCATTTTTAAGGCTTCTGGTTCTTCTGGGTTTGGCGATTTTACCGTTGGGAAATCTCCGTTTGGTTCTTCTTGTTCTTTAACAATATATACCTGGTTGTATCCCGCACGTTTTAAAGTTTCTGGAACAGTGGTTACAGAAGTTCCGTGAAGCGGTGTAAATACAACTTTTAATTCTTTTCTTGCTTCTGCAGTGGTGTAACTTCCGTTTTCTATAGAGGCATCAATAAAAGCGTCATCTACGTCTTTACCTATATAATGTATAAGTTCTGGTTTTTCTTCAAATTTAATTTCAGAATAATCTAAACTGTCAATAACCTTAACAATTAAATCGTCGTGAGGAGGCACTAACTGCCCGCCATCTTGCCAATATACTTTATAACCATTGTATTCTGGTGGGTTGTGAGAGGCTGTTAAAACAATACCACAGTGGCAATTTAAATGTCTTACCGCGAACGATAATTCTGGCGTTGGACGTAAATCTTCGAAAAGATAAACCTCTATATTATTAGCCGAAAATACATCGGCAACTACTTTTGCTAAAGTTTTACTATTATGTCTACAATCGTAAGCAATTGCTACTTTTACGGTTTCGTTAGGGAAACTTTTATGTAAATAATTACTTAAACCTTGAGTGTTTTTTCCAAGCGTATATTTGTTAATTCTGTTGGAACCTACACCCATAATTCCGCGCATACCTCCGGTTCCAAATTCTAAGTCTTTATAAAAACTTTCTTTTAAATCTGTAGGGTTGCTCGCAATTAAATCTTTAATATAGGTTTGTGTGTCTTGATCGAACGTTGGTGTTAACCATGTATTTACGCGTTCTAGTAATTCCGGTTCAATGTAAATCATAATATTTTAAATAATTAATAGTAAACAAAAATAAGTAATTCGTTAAGTGTTAATAGTTAAAGCACGTTAAATTCTTAAGGTTTAATTTAAATTTATTGCATTTTTAATCGTGTAGCGATTTCTATTAGGTTTAGATCTTAAAATAAGTTCGCCTAAAAAACCGGCTACAAAAAATTGGGTACCAATTATCATGGTCGTTAATGCAATGTAAAATTGTGGACGTTGTGTTATAAGTCTGCCATGCGGATTTAAAAACATTTTGTCGATACCTAAATATACAGAAAAAATGAATCCGATGGTTAGCATAATTCCACCTAAAGCACCAAAAAGGTGCATAGGGCGTTTTCCGAAACGCGATAAAAACCAAATGGTAATTAAATCTAAAAAGCCATGAATAAACCTATCGATTCCAAATTTAGTAACACCATATTTTCGGGCTTGATGTTGTACAACTTTTTCTCCGATATTAGAAAATCCGGCATTTTTGGCTAATACCGGGATGTAACGGTGCATTTCTCCATTAACATCTATATGTTTAACAACCTCGTGGTTATAAGATTTTAGTCCGCAATTAAAATCGTGGAGTTTTACTCCCGATGTTTTTCTAGCGGCCCAATTAAATAATTTTGAAGGTAAATTTTTTGAAATTACAGAATCGTAACGTTTCTTTTTCCAGCCCGAAACCATGTCAAACTTGTCGTTTACAATCATGTTGTATAGTTCTGGTATTTCTTCTGGACTATCTTGTAGGTCGGCATCCATAGTGATTACAACATCACCTTTTGCCTTTTCAAATCCGGCGTGTAGAGCTTGAGATTTTCCGTAATTTTTTAAAAATCGAATCCCTTTAACTTCGGGATGTGTTTGAGATAACTTTGAGATGATGTCCCAAGAAGCATCTGTGCTACCGTCGTCTATAAAAATGATTTCGTATGAAAAACGATTGGATTGCATAACCGTTGCAATCCAATCGTATAATTCATTTAAAGATTCGTCTTCGTTAAGTAGTGGTATGACTACTGATATATTCATTTATGTGATTTAACTTTTATAAGCACCAAAAATACTATAATTAAACGGCATCTGGGTCAGTTTTTTTCATTGCGAATGCAACTATTAGTCCAACAACACAATAAAAAACAATTTGCATAGCTAAAGATTTTAATTGATTTCCTAACTCGAACTGATTTTGTTTTTGCATTTCAGCAACAGCTTTATCAATTTCGGCTTGAGGAGCACCAAAACTTTGCATCATAGCTGTCGATTTTTCTATAACTTGTTGTTTTAAAGCTTCGGCGGCATCTGGATCGATATAATTAAAAAGAACAATGCTAACTATAGCGCTAATTAAAATTCCAATTACAACTGTAGTAAAATAGGCGGTAAAGGCTTCTTTAAAAGAAATAAAACCGTTTTGTAAACTTTTAACTTTTGCCGTAGAAAGAATTCCAAAAATAATAATAACTATAAATAAACCTACACCAAGCCAAACGCTAGTTAAAAGTTCTAGGTTAATAACGTAAGCCAAAATGGTAACAGAGGCTAGTAAAATGGCAAGGTAAATACCATAAGTAGCAGACAATGATTTTAGAGATTTTTCCATAATTTTGTAATTGGTTTTTAGGTTTAAACATGTTAGTTAACAAATATACTAAAACGTTACAAAAAGAAACTTAAATAAATTTTGTAAAAAAACATTGCAGGATAATAAAAAATACATAAATTTGCATTCTCAAAATTGATAAGATTAAAACGTTTAGTGATGAAAAAAGATATACATCCAGCAAATTATAGAGTAGTAGCATTTAAAGACATGTCTAACGACGATGTTTTTTTAACTAAATCTACTGCAAATACAAATGAAACATTAGAAGTAGATGGTGTTGAGTATCCTTTAATTAAAATGGAGATTTCAAGAACATCGCACCCGTTCTACACAGGAAAATCTAAATTAATTGATACGGCTGGTCGTATTGATAAATTCAAGAACAAATACGCTAAATTTAAAAAATAATTTAGTACAAATATATTTAGCTAAAGCCTTTCAAGTTCTGAAAGGCTTTTTTATTTTTACTAAAAAATTGAATCATGAATTATATTCTTTTTGATGGTCCCTCACGTAATAGCTTATTGCCATTTACTTTTACTAGGCCTGTAGCCGACATACGTATTGGAATTTTAACCATACGTGAAAAATGGGAACGTTTTCTTGGGTATACCACCACCACGATAACCGAGGATTATTTAGCCGATAAATATCCGATGGTCGAGATGGATGAGAATGTCATGATTAATGCCTCGTTTCTTCCTACTCCCGAATTAGTAGAATTAGTAAAAGGATTAGAAGAAAATCAGGCCATTTTTAAAGGTGAAGATGTTATTGCTTTTTTGCAAAAGACACCCAAGAAGATATCGATTTTGATGCCTATACAGCTATTGAATTCGATGATGACGATGTGATAAAAGTAGAACATACATGGGATATTTTCTCTAAGAATGGTGCAGCCATCCAAGCAGATTTTGATTTAATCACAGAAGGTAGAACTTCCGAGCCCATTCCTGCAACTGTAAATACCGTTGCGCCTCAGAATATTTTTATTGAGGAAGGTGCCGAACTTAATTTTGCAACTTTAAACGCCTCTACAGGTCCTATTTATATAGGTAAAAATGCTGTGATTTTAGAAGGTTGTTTAATACGTGGCCCATTTGCTTTATGCGATAATGCCGCTTTAAAAATGGGAGCTAAAATTTATGGACCAACTACTGTTGGACCGCATAGTAAAGTTGGCGGAGAGGTTAATAATTCGGTTTTATTTGCAAATTCTAATAAAGGCCACGAAGGATATTTAGGGAATTCTGTGTTAGGAGAGTGGTGTAATTTAGGTGCAGATACCAATAACTCTAACCTTAAAAATAATTATGCAGAGGTAAGGCTGTGGAGTTATGAAACAGAAAATTTCGCAAAAACCGGCTTACAGTTTTGTGGTTTAATGATGGGAGACCATAGTAAATGCGGTATTAACACCATGTTTAACACTGGTACTGTAATTGGCGTAAATGCCAATATATTTGGATCTGGTTACCCACGTAATTTCGTGCCAAGTTTTAGTTGGGGCGGAAGTGCGGGATTTACAACCTATAATACTAATAAAGCTTTTGAAGTTGCCGAAGTAGTCATGTCTAGACGAGGGATTACTTTAACCGATGTTGATAAAGTCATTTTAGAACACGTTTTCGAAGAGACTAAAAAGTATAGAAGAAACTAATTAATTTTCTTAACTCGTTTTAGTTCCAATAAATTTGTTGGATTAATTCCTAAGCCGATTACATCTTTTCTTGTAAATCTAACTACTTCGTCGTAAAAAAGAGGAACAATAGGCGCGTGTGACATGACTAAAGAATCCATTTTGGCATAGAGGTTTTCTCGATAATCTATATTAGTTTCTGTAAAAGATTGCTCGTACCAAGTATCGAACAACTCATTTTTAAAATGCGAATAATTTGGTCCGTTTGGTGCAAAGTTTTTACTGTAAAATAACGATAAATAATTTTCTGCATCTGGATAATCTGCAACCCAACTGGCTCTAAACAGGTCTAATTTTCCGTTGGCTTTAGCATCTTTTAATGCAGAAGGCGGAACCACATTGATGTGGACCATTAATCCTGTTTTCTGAATTTCACGTTGAATATATTCGCAAAAGCTTAAATAATTACTTGTTGTTGTAATCGTGATTTCGGGATTGGCGATTCCAGTTTCTTTTTTAAAGGTTTCTAGCAAGGCTTTTGCTTTTTCGGGTTGGTAGTTAAAACCGATAGATTTATTATAGCCCGGGAGTCCTTTGGGGATAAAGCCACCATAGGCCGGGATGCCAATGCCGTTTCGCAAATAGGTCATCATTTTTTTACGATCGAAACCATAGTTAATACATGTTCTAAGAGTTTCAGATTGAATTTCTGTCAATTCAGAATCCATAAAAAATGATAGATACTCGGTATTTAAATATGGGCCACGAATCATATTTACATCTGTCTCATAGTTTTCGCGTAGGTTACCATTAGCGGTTAAAATTTCATCTTTATACGAAGCATCCAACCCCGAAACAAAATCTATGTTTCCTTGAGCAAATTGTAAAAATTCACTTTGCTTATCGGGTAAAAAAGTAATCGCAACAGCTTCGAGATAGGGTAAGGGTTTGCCGGTATGATCGGTTTCAAAATACATATTGTTTTTTCTGAATACCAATTTTACATTTTCCTCCCAACGTTTAAAATAAAAAGGCCCAGTACCAATGGGATGCGATCTAAATTCTGAACCGAAATGTGTTACAATTTCTTTAGGAACTACAGAGCAATATTTCATTGTAAGTAAACCTAAAAAAGCAG
This sequence comes from Formosa haliotis, assembly GCF_001685485.1. NCBI lineage: Bacteria > Pseudomonadati > Bacteroidota > Flavobacteriia > Flavobacteriales > Flavobacteriaceae > Formosa > Formosa haliotis. Next base: position 3,786,829 of record NZ_BDEL01000001.1, read on the forward strand.
GAAAAGGTTGTTTTAATTGTATTTGAAAGGTGGTTGGATTTACAGCCTTAAAGGATGCAACTTTATTTAAAACCCAACGGCCTGGCGATCCTACTTGCGGATCTAATAAACGGTTTAAACTATAGGTAAAATCTTCTGCTGTAACCGTTCGTGTAAAATCTTTTCCGAATAAGACATTTTTATGATAGTAAACATCGTCTCTCAGTGAAAAAGTATAGGTTAAGCCATCTTCAGAAATCGTCCAAGATTTGGCAATGGCAGGTTCCACTTGCATGCTATCGTTCATTTGTACTAAACCATTAAACAGCTGGTTTGTAGCCCAAATATCTGCAATGTCCTTAGAAAACGCGGGATCTAACGAACCTATGTTTTTATGTTCGTTATATTTAAAAACGAGTGCATTAGTGTTGTTTTTTTTGTTAGAGGAACAAGTAAAGAGTAGTAAACTTCCAACACATGCAAACATGAGGGTTTTTAATTGATAGGAAACATGGAGGAAGGAAATGTTCATAAAAAAACTACGGTATTTTAACGCTAATGCTAAGAATTCAAAAGTAAGGGTATTATCACATAAAATGAATAGCTGTCTTAAATTAATTTAAAGATTATAGTTTATTTAAAGTTATATCTAACTCCCAATTATTAACCGTTAAGGTATTAAGACGGATTTAACTCAAACCCCGTAGTTTTTTTGTAAATTTGCAGCATTTTAGAATAGCAAATTATGACTCGACAAAAAGTAGCCTTTTATACTTTAGGATGCAAGCTAAATTTTTCTGAAACCTCTACTATTGCTAGAGATTTCGAGAATGAAGGATTCGATCGTGTAGATTTTTCAGATCCTGCAGATATTTACGTGATCAATACATGTTCGGTGACCGATAATGCAGATAAGCGTTTTAAAACCATTGTGAAGCAAGCACAAAAAGTAAATCCAAAAGCATTTGTTGCTGCAGTTGGCTGTTATGCCCAATTAAAACCACAAGAGTTAGCCGATGTTGATGGGGTGGATTTAGTACTGGGAGCAACCGAAAAATTTAAAATCACAGATTATTTAAACGATTTATCTAAAAATGATTTTGGTGAAGTGCATTCTTGCGAAATAGAGGAGGCCGATTTTTATGTAGGAAGTTATTCTATTGGAGATAGAACGCGTGCTTTTTTAAAGGTTCAAGACGGATGCGATTATAAGTGTACCTATTGTACAATCCCTTTAGCAAGAGGGATTTCTAGAAGTGATACCTTAGAAAATGTACTTCAAAACGCCAAGGAAATATCTGCTAAAGATATTAAGGAAATTGTGTTAACGGGTGTGAATATTGGAGATTATGGTAAGGGAGAATTCGGAAACAAAAAACACGAACATACCTTTTACGAGTTGGTGCAAGGTTTAGATACTGTGGAAGGTATAGAGCGTCTTCGAATTTCGTCGATAGAACCAAATTTACTTAAAAATGAAATCATCGATTTTGTATCGAAGAGCAGAACTTTTGTTCCTCATTTTCATATTCCGTTACAAAGTGGAAGCAATACGATTCTAAAATTGATGCGTCGCCGTTATATGAAAGAATTATATCTAGATCGCGTAAATAAGATAAAAGCAGTAATGCCAAATGCTTGTATTGGAGTAGATGTTATTGTTGGATTTCCAGGTGAAACAGATGAGTTGTTCTTAGAGACTTACAATTTTTTAAACGAATTAAATATCTCGTACTTACATGTATTTACTTATTCTGAACGTGATAATACAGAAGCTGTTGATATGCCTGGAGAGGTGCCAAAAAATGTGCGTAGTAAACGTAGTAAAATGTTACGTGGCTTATCGGTAAAAAAGCGAAGAGCCTTTTACGAAAGTCAGATTGGTAGTACGCATACCGTATTATTTGAAGGTGAAAATAAGGAAGGATATATCCATGGTTTTACCGAGAATTATGTAAAAGTAAAAGCTCCTTGGGATCCTGCTTTAGTAAATACCTTACACGAGGTTAATTTAACTAAGATAGATGATGATGGCTTAGTACGTTTCGAATTCGAAAAGGTAGAAATAGATTGCTAAACAAACAGCAAGAATACATGATTAAAAAAGGTCGATTCTAATAGTTAAGAACCGACCTTTTTTATTTGGGGAAAGTGTTTTAGCGTTTATATGTTTCTACAATTATGCCGTCGACTGTTGTATTATATTGTATTTCGAGAGTGTCCTCGGTTAGTGAATTAATCTTTAAAACTAAGGATTCTAAGTCTTTAAATTCACTTTGCCAATCAAATATTAAAATGTCGTCATTTAATTCAAAATAGGCTTCCAAGGTTGTGGTTTCAGTATAGTTACCATAATTAAAATTGGTGAATTTAACAGTTTGGTCGGCAGAGAATACAATGCTGTTTTTTTCGGGTTCTCCAAAATTGATTCCGTTGTATGTGCTGGTTACCCCCGTCCATTTACCTGTTAAGGTAATTTCTGTTGGGGTATCTGAGTCGTCTTCGCTAGAGCACGACGTGATGCATAATAACGCAAAAACAAATAAGTAGGCTAGTTTCAATGGTTTCATAGGTATTGGTTTTAGTTCATTATTTGGGTGGATTAAAAATAAGAAATAAAATCAATATATCGTTAAAATGTTTTGTTTTATCGATGAAATACATGTATTTTTAATTTCTGCTTAAAATAGTGGAAATAAGATATTTGGTTAGATTGACCAATTTTTAGGTTATTAGGCAGGAAATATAAATGCTAAAGTGGTGTTTTGGCGTATATAATACCAACGTTGTGTTTACGGGAGATGTAATCTATTTTAGAAGCGTATTGATGCTTGTAAGCGTCGCTTTAGTATAGGGTATTAAAAAAGCCACTTATTAGGTGGCTTTATTATTTTAGTTAGAATTAAATTCTAACACCTATCGGTAACATACTTTTATACTGTCGGTTTTTTCTAATAAATTTAGCGATACTAGGTGATGTTGGCATAACGCTTAAATTGCGTTCTTGGATGTTGTTTAAAACAGCTACAATAAAATCATTTCGTAGAGTTTCAGTGTCAATTTCTTCAGGAACAATTAGTTTTGTTAAAAAAATCTTTCGTTCTTGCAATGAGTATTCAATAATAGCTAATTGGCTGTCAAATTTGTATTCAAACTGACGTAAAAATTCGTTATCTGTTAATTCTGCTATTTCTGTCATGATCATTTTTTTAACGAATGGAGTGATTAAATATAATACATTTACTATATTTTAGTTTTAAGAAAAAACCTTTGGTAATTTACGAAAAATAATCATAAACATAAAGAATTTAACAGTTTAATACCTTATGAGTCAAGATGTAATACATGTCTATTTTATGCCCGGAATGGCCGCTAATCCTTCAATTTTTGAATACATCGATTTGCCTAAGCCGAGGTTTAAAATGCATTTATTAAAATGGATGATTCCAGAAGTTGATGAAAGTCTGTCAGACTACGCCAAGCGTATGTGTAACAAGATTGAAGAACCTAATCCTGTGCTTGTTGGGGTGTCGTTTGGTGGTGTTTTAGTTCAGGAAATGAGTAAGCATATTAAAACGCGTAAACTTATTGTAATTTCGAGTGTGGTAACAAAACACGAATTGCCAAAACGAATGCGGTGGGCAAAAGTGACCAAGATGTATAAATTTCTCCCAACACAGCTTGTAGAGAATTTTGAAACCTTGGCGAAGTATGCTTTTGGAGTAACGGCTACAAAACGAGTAGATTTATATAAGAAATACCTGTCGGTTCGTGACAAACAATATTTAGATTGGGCCATTAAACAGATGGTATGTTGGGATCAGGATCAGCGTTTGCCTAATACGGTACACATACATGGCGATAACGATGCTGTATTTCCATATCGCTATGTGTCAGACTGTGTAACGGTTAAGGGAGGTACTCACATTATGATTATAAATAAATACAGATGGTTTAATGCCAATCTTCCGAAATTAATTTTAGGTAATAACTTGGCTTAAAATTTGATGGTAATAATTAGATATAAACAAAACAATTAATATGAAGCGTATTCAAAAAGGACTAGTATTTGTGGGGTTATTGGGCTTGTCTGCCTTATTTATCCATGCTGTACAAGATCCTGAAACCAATGAAAATTTTGAAAAAAAACAACTAAACGATTATAAAATTTATGCCCTGCAAATGCCAGAGAAATTAGATTTTGCAGGTGAAGCCGTACCGTTAAGCGATCCTGATATTTACGAGCGCATGGATCGGGAATTATTGGTAAATACCTATTGGCAATCTAATGCTTTATTATTGTTTAAGCGGGCTCATAAATATTTCCCAATCATAGAACCTATTTTAAAGAAACATGGTATTCCAGATGATTTTAAGTATTTGGCCGTTATAGAAAGCGGATTAACCAATGCTGTTTCCCCAGCAGGAGCACGTGGATTTTGGCAAATAATGAAGGGGACAGGAAGAGATTTTGGCCTAGAAGTTAACGATAATGTAGACGAACGTTACCATTTAGAAAAAGCGACCGAAGTGGCTTGCGAGTATTTAAAGCAATCGAAAGAAAGATTTGGTACTTGGACAGAAGCTGCAGCTGCATATAATGCTGGAAATGCTGGGGTTGCTAGACGCTTAGATGAACAGCAAGTAAGCGATTATTACGATTTGTTGTTAGGAGAAGAAACAGGGCGTTATGTGTTTAGAATTATAGCCTTAAAAGAAATTATGAGTAACCCTTTAAAATATGGGTTTAACTTTAGAGAAAAAGATTTGTATAGCGCAGTACCAACTTATACCGTTAAAGTGGATACCGCAGTGACCGATTTTGCTAAATTTGCTAAGGGATTCGGTATAAATTATAAAATTTTGAAGATTCACAATCCGTGGTTACGCGAACCACACCTTAATAACGGTTCTAGAAAATTATACGAGATTGAAATTCCGAAGAAAGGATTTTATAAAGACTAGGAGGGACTCAGACTGCTGAGGTATTAGCTGTTAGTTATTAGTGTTTAGACAGTTGTAAATTAAAGGCTGAACTGTTTCAGGTTTGGATAAGCCTGATTTTTAAACTGTGAAGTTAAGATTCTGAAGATAATAGTTCCTCTATTGTAGCAGATTGTAGATTGTATTGGGTTTAAGGTTATTAAGGATGTTAACTATCAAAACCCTAAATCTCATTATAACATAGGAGCGTATTTAAATTGCATAAAAAAAGTCATTGAATCCAGAAAATTCAATGACTTTTTTAATATTATAAACTGTCCAATGTTTAACGTCTTCCACCACGCGGTTGTTTATGTCCGCCAAAATGTTGATTAGGAGCTTGCGCACGTTTCATGTTTTCCTTCATCATTTTTATCTGATCGGTTAACATCCCTTGTTTATCTAATTTTTGAGCTTCAGATAATAATTTTTGCGCTTCTTGTTTTCTTCGTTTAGATAAAGCTATTCCGGCTAAACTTAATTTGGCCATCGCTAAATCGTGATCCATACTTAAACCTAAAGCCACTGCCTTTTTTAAATATTTTTCAGATTCGTTCATGTTGGATTGCGACACCATAATACCGTGTAAATAGTTGTAATATCCTTGTTGTTTTTGAACTAAAGCCGATTCTGGGTTTTTAATTTTATTTAACCATTTTGTGGCACCTTCGAAATCTTGTTTACGTAATTTTAAAAAGGCAAGTAAAATAAACTCATTTTTAAAATATAAGAAGATAAAGATGAGCGATAATAAGATTAACATAATACCGTTTCCTATATTTCCTTCGATAAACTGATAGACAGCGTATGCAATGATTAAAACGGCGATAACTAATTTTATGTTCTTGTTGTACATGTGTTTTATTTAATTTTATAAGTTGTTATAGATGTTATTTTAGTAGGGGTGATTTCTGGTTGACCTGGGGTGTTTACAGAAGCAGCTTCTGCACTTACCGTCATTTCGTTTATAAATCCTGTTTTTTTGTTAGCCTTAACTGCAATGTTTTGTTTGCCCTTTAAAAGGAGATTAGAATGTTCGTCTTCAATAATCATGCTTAACGTCGATTTGGCATTTAAAAAAATGGTATCTGTTATTTTTTCAAGTGTCCAAGTGTTGTCAGAATTAATATCACCAGTAAATGTATTTGTCCAAGTATCTCCAACATTTACTTTTTGCTTAGGATAAATATGGGTGAGTTGTTCAAAACTTTTAGAAAGCGAGGCACTACCAAATTCAGATTTCATAGACTCTATCATGAGTTGTTTGGTAAACTCATCATGAATATCGGCTAAATCAATCATATTTCTAATCATATCATCTGTTCCCGAAATTTTTAGAATTTCACCAGAGCGAGACATTTCTATAGTTAATTTAGATTGTGTTAAGCCTCCAAATATTTTACCTTCAGTATCCCCTTCTAATGCTGGTTTATTAGTGTCTACATCTAGCATAACACCAAACTTATTAGATGTAGTTTTTAATTTAAACTGATTAAAATTAAAAGTGAATATATAGGTGCTATCTGTTTTAGAAGATACTTTAAAGGTGTAATTCTCTTCGAGGTCGTTTAGTATTTTATGTTCGGCACCTTGGTCGCTTTGTATAATATTTTGCTGCGCATGTTGAAGAATAGTTATGCTATCTCCTATATTTAAACGATATTGCAATTGTGTTTGCGCAGATACCGAATACATACACATTAAAGTCAGTATTAATATATTAACAGAAAATCGGGTCATTAAGGCCATTTTAATTTGGAGTACAAAGAAACTAAAAATTTTACTAAAAAATATTTTTAAAATAAGGTTTGTTAAACTAAAAACTCTTTGTATATTTGCGCGCAGTTTTGACGAAACAATCAAAACTTGGTTTAGATAAAATATTGAAGATTTTTAAAGATACAAGACAATGAGTAAAAGAACGTTTCAACCATCAAAAAGAAAGAGAAGAAACAAGCACGGTTTTAGAGAAAGAATGGCTTCTGCCAATGGTAGAAAAGTCCTTGCACGCAGACGTGCTAAAGGAAGAAAGAAACTGTCTGTATCTTCTGAATCAAGACATAAAAAATAATGATATCAATGTGTTGATATAATAGAAAAGGTGTTACTTAATGGTAACGCCTTTTTTTATATCTCGTTTTTATAACTACTTTAGCAATATCTTATAATAAATACAATGCCAAAAAATCCAAAGCTTAAATCTATTCTTATCATAGGGTCTGGACCAATTGTAATTGGGCAAGCCTGTGAATTTGATTATTCAGGAACTCAAGCCTTAAGATCACTTCGTGAAGACGGAATAGAAACTGTACTTATCAACTCGAATCCAGCAACTATTATGACCGACCCATCTATGGCCGATCATGTATATTTGTTGCCTTTAACTACTAAATCTCTTGTACAAATCCTTAAGGAACATCCACAAATTGATGCCGTTTTACCAACTATGGGAGGTCAAACTGCATTAAATTTATGTATTGAAGCCGATGAAAAAGGAATTTGGAAAGATTTTGGAGTAGATATTATTGGTGTAGATATCGATGCGATTAATATTACAGAAGATAGAGAGAAGTTTAGAGAGTTAATGCTTAAAATTGGAGTGCCTATGGCACCTCAAGCAACAGCAACATCTTACCTTAAAGGTAAAGAAATTGCTCAAGAATTTGGTTTTCCTTTAATTATTAGAGCCTCTTTTACATTAGGTGGAGCAGGAGCTTCATTTGTATATAAAGAAGAAGATTTCGACGAATTATTAACACGTGGATTAGAAATTTCTCCTATTCACGAGGTGATGATCGATAAGGCTTTAATAGGTTGGAAAGAGTATGAGCTAGAATTACTTAGAGACGCTAATGACAATGTGGTTATTATCTGTTCTATAGAAAATATGGATCCTATTGGTATCCATACAGGTGATTCTATTACTGTTGCTCCAGCCATGACATTAAGCGATAAAACGTTCCAAAAAATGCGTGATATGGCAATCCATATGATGCGTAGTATTGGTGATTTTGCCGGAGGTTGTAACGTGCAATTTGCAGTATCTCCAGACGAAAAGGAAGATATTATTGCTATCGAAATTAACCCTCGTGTATCGCGATCTTCTGCCTTAGCAAGTAAAGCAACAGGATACCCAATTGCAAAAATTGCTGCTAAATTGGCTCTAGGGTATCATTTAGATGAATTAAATAATCAAATTACAAAATCTACTTCTGCTTTGTTTGAGCCGACTTTAGATTATGTAATCGTAAAAATACCACGTTGGAATTTCGATAAGTTCGAAGGGTCTGATAGAACATTAGGACTTCAAATGAAATCTGTAGGAGAGGTTATGGGGATTGGACGTTCGTTCCAAGAAGCGCTTCATAAAGCAGCACAATCTCTTGAAATTAAACGTAATGGTTTAGGTGCAGACGGAAAAGAAAATAAAGATTATAACCAAATTATAGAGAAGCTTACTTATGCTTCTTGGGATCGCGTCTTTATTATTTATGATGCGATAGAAATGGGAATTCCGTTAAGCAGAATCCACGAAATTACTAAAATAGACATGTGGTTCTTAAAGCAATATGAAGAATTACATATGCTTAAGAACGAGATTTCTACCTTTACTATAGATACTATTCAAAAAGATTTATTACTTGAGGCAAAACAAAAAGGATACGGAGATCGCCAGATCGCACATATGCTTGGATGTTTAGAGAGTCAAGTGTATAATAAACGTGAAGAACTTGGTGTAAACCGCGTGTACAAATTAGTAGATACTTGTGCTGCGGAGTTCGAAGCCAAAACACCATATTACTATTCAACTTTCGAAAGTGATACAGAAACTACCGATGGAAAGCGTGCTGCTTATAATGACAGTATTGTTACAGATAAGAAAAAAGTAATAGTTCTAGGTTCTGGTCCAAATAGAATTGGTCAAGGAATCGAGTTCGATTACTGTTGTGTTCACGGTGTTCTAGCAGCTGCAGAATGTGGTTACGAAACCATCATGATTAACTGTAACCCAGAAACGGTTTCAACAGATTTCGATACAGCAGATAAATTATACTTCGAGCCCGTATTTTGGGAACATATTTACGACATTATTAAACATGAAAAACCAGAAGGTGTAATCGTTCAGTTAGGTGGTCAGACGGCTTTAAAACTTGCTGAAAAATTAACTAAGTATGGTGTTAAAATATTAGGAACTAGTTTTGAATCGTTAGATTTAGCAGAAGACAGAGGGTTATTCTCTAAGTTGCTTAAAGAAAACGAAATTCCTTATCCGGAGTTCGATATTGCAACAACTGCAGATGAAGCTTCTGCCATTGCAGACCGATTAGATTTCCCAATTTTAGTGCGTCCGTCTTACGTTCTTGGAGGTCAGGGCATGAAAATTGTAATTAATAAAGAAGAACTTGAAAAGCATGTTGTAGACTTATTAAGTAGAATGCCAGGAAACCAATTACTTCTAGATCATTATTTAGATGGTGCAATTGAAGCTGAAGCAGATGCAATTTGCGATGGTGAAGATGTGTACATTATTGGTATCATGGAGCATATCGAGCCTTGTGGTGTGCATTCTGGTGATAGTAATTCGTTACTACCTCCTTTTAATTTAGGAGATTTAGTAATGCAACAAATAAAAGATCATACTAAAAAGATTGCTTTAGCGCTTAACACTGTAGGTTTAATAAATATACAGTTTGCAGTGAAAGACGATGTGGTTTACATTATCGAAGCCAACCCAAGAGCATCTAGAACGGTTCCTTTTATAGCAAAAGCATATGGTGAGCCTTATGTAAACTACGCGACTAAAGTAATGTTAGGAAACAAGAAAGTAAAAGACTTTAATTTTAAACCTCAATTAGAGGGGTATGCAATTAAGAAACCTGTGTTCTCTTTCGATAAATTCCACAATGTAAATAAGAAATTAGGTCCAGAAATGAAAAGTACTGGAGAAAGCATCTTGTTTATAGATGATTTAAAAGACGATGAGTTTTACAACTTATATTCAAGACGTCGTATGTACTTGAACAAGTAATAAAACAAACCCATATACTAAAAAAGGCTTCCAAACGGAAGCCTTTTTTTATATGCAATGTTTTGTAAAAAAAGAATTGCTATTACATAGGTGGCATACCACCATACATTTTTAATACTAAAAAGGTTAACGGAACAGTTATCGCCAAAGAAATAAGTGTTGGTTTTACCCAATCGCGTTTTTTGTAGCTTACTGTTTTTCCTAAGTATTTATTCCAAAAATATTCGGTTAAAATAAGCCCTCCAATAGCATTTGTAAATACGGTAAGGTTCATGTCTAAATTAAAGGTAGTAACCAGAAAATAAGGAATAAATATATACAATAAACAGAAGATTAAAACCTGAGTACGTGCTTTTGCATGTCCTGTTTTCTTCAGATTAGACATCATTAACACCCCTCCAAAAAGCGTTGAAAATATTATCGAAAATACCAATATCAATACTTTCGAATATAATTCAGGTAAAGCTATAGCTTCTGTGGTAGTATTTGCAGAAACAGGTTCTGTGTTGTTTACAGCATTTAAAATCGCTTTTTTATTAGCGACAACCTTAATTTCTTTAGTTTTTAAAGTGTCGTAAGTTGTAGAAATAGCTTCAGTTATCGTTACGTCTTCTCTACGTTTTAAAATCTCTAAAGCTGTTAATCGCGCTTCATCGGTGTAAGTCGCTTCGTTTAAACCAATGGCTTCAAGCTCTTCATTAGTCTTTTTGCTAAACCGGTTTACAAAAATATTATCGTTCATTTGTTTTCTAAAATGTTGTATGTTAAAGGTGCAAAATGCTTGCCAAGGATGTTAAATTAACAATTTTTATACTTGTCGTTTAGTCCAATGCCTTGTTTTATCATCGGAATAATTTTTTCTAACCGACTTTGTTTTGTTGTATCTCGTTTTGCTGATGCAATATAATCAGTATATTCTCGCTGTTTATAAGGGGTTAAAGCTTTAAAACTCGTTTTAAAATCGGGATTGCTTTTTAAATATTGTTTTAAAATTTCAGGAAAAGTAACCGTAGCTTTCTTTTCAGGTTTTAATTCTTTCCCTAATTTCTGATTGTCTATCGCTTCCTTTACATATGCCAAAACTGCAGCTTTGTCAATGTCATCTTCCTTGGTAAACCGCATTTGTCTTAAGCCTTTGGTGGTATCCTGCGCCTGTTCTAATAAATTTTGTTCATCTTTTAAAAACACACCATTAAAAAACCAAATGCCAAAATGATGTTTAAAGGCTCCCAATCCTATCACGTTTTTACCATCTACCATATAAACAGGTGCGCTCCATTTAAAAGCTTCTTCCAATTCGGTGCTTAAAAAAATATCTCGCAAGACGGTTAAAGCCTTTGTCCAAGTGTCGTGCCCTTCGATATAGGCGTCTACAGAATCAAATTTTTTCATGCCTTATAATTTGTATAAAGATACCAAAATTTTGGTGAGAAGCAGGTTTCAGAAAAACAGGAAACAGATTTAGTGTTCTGATAGCTAGGACTTCGTTAAAACAAAATAATCTGATGAGTTTGAAAATTCATCAGATTATTATGTTGGGCGTTTCCTTACAGGTCGCGCTTTTCGTTCTATCTTTTTTAGCCATATATAAAAGCTAAAAAAGGATGCCACTGCAATCGCTAACGCAATTAGCGTTTCGCCGTAAGTTCAGCAATTTTGCAAATTACTTCGGTGGCTTTAATCATACTTTCTACAGGAACGTATTCGTAGCGTCCGTGAAAATTATGGCCTCCAGCAAAAATGTTTGGGCAAGGTAAGCCCATATAACTTAATTGAGATCCGTCTGTACCACCGCGAATGGCTTTAATTTTTGGCGTAATTCCAATTTGTTTCATAGCTTCCTCAGCAATATCTACTATATGCATTACAGGAACTACTTTTTCCTTCATATTATAGTACTGATCTTTTATCTCGAGAGTAATGACCTCACGACCGTACTGAGCATTTAATTCGTTCGCTAGTTTTTGCATCACCTCTTTTCTTGCTTCAAAATGTCCCTTATCGTGGTCGCGAATAATATACTTTAAAGTGGTCTGGTCTACTTCTCCATTAACATCTGTTAAATGGAAAAAACCTTCGTATCCTTCTGTATGTTCTGGGGTTTCTAGCCTTGGTAACGAGTTAATAAATTCGGTAGCGATATACATAGAATTTATCATTTTGCCTTTGGCATAACCTGGATGTACAATTTTACCAGCAACAGTAATAACGGCACCAGCGGCATTAAAATTCTCATATTCTAATTCGCCTATTTCGCTACCATCCATAGTATAGGCCCATTCTGCACCAAATTTTTTAACGTCAAATTTATGTGCACCACGACCAATTTCTTCATCTGGTGTAAAGCCCACACGAATGTTTCCATGTTTAATTTCTGGGTGTTTTACCAAATATTCCATGGCCGTAACTATTTCGGTTATTCCGGCTTTATCATCGGCACCTAAAAGAGTTGTTCCGTCTGTAGTAATTAAGGTTTTGCCTTTGTATAATAATAAATCATCGAAATATTCTGGCGATAATACAATGTCTTGTTCTTCGTTTAAAACAATGTCTTTACCATTATAATTTTCTATAATTTGAGGCTTTACATGGGCTCCAGTAAAATCTGGAGAAGTATCAAAATGAGAAATAAAACCAATAGTTGGTACATCGTGGTCTACATTGCTAGGTAATGTTGCCATTATATAAGCGTTCTCATCTATAGAAACATCTTCTAAACCAATTGATTTAAGTTCTTCGGCAAGAGCATTTGCAAGATCCCACTGTTTTGCAGTACTTGGCGTGGTATTACTTTCCGGATCCGATTCTGTATCAACAGTAACATAGCTAATAAATCGGTTAATTAAATGTTGTTTATCTATCATAATTGAGGCAATTTTCAACAAAAATACTATTAAAAATTATTTATGCTTTTAATTAAACTTAATTTTATTGGTATAAAAGAACTTTAGCTTCATTAGTCAAATAACTTCAATTTACTTCTTAGGTATAAACTTTAAATGAAACTCTTTTAAAACGATATTCAGAAGGAAATATTCGGATGTGTTTTGCACTGATTTAGGTGTGAAAAAAGATTAGTAGATATACGTATTTTTTATTAACTGCTTAATTATTAATTTGATACGCAATTAAATCGTGTGTTATGAAAGATCATGTAAATAGTAGTTTAGAAAAAAAAGAAGTACATCCAGTAAAGTCTAAAGATAGAATTATAACATTGGATGTGTTAAGAGGATTTGCTGTTTTAGGCATTTTATTAATGAACATTATCGGGTTTGGAATGTTATCAAATTATGATCAATATATGAATATGATCAATCACCCAGACTCGTTGAATTTTTGGATGTATACCGGTACAACGATTTTTTTTGAGGGTAAAATGCGCGCCTTATTTTGCATGCTTTTTGGAGCAGGCATTATGCTCTTTGTTCTTCAAAAATCAACTTTAGGTAAAAAGGGGCTTACTAAGTTGTTTTATATAAGGATGTTTTGGCTTGTTGTTTTCGGACTTATTCACGCGCATCTTTTATTATGGAGCGGCGATATTCTTTATTTCTATGGTGTTTTTGGGATGATTGTTTACCTATTTCGAAATATGAAACCTAAATATAAAGCTATTGGTATTCCTATAGTTGCGGTAATAGGGTTTGTTGTATCTGTATTTTTTTATCAAGGATTTAGAGATAAACGGCTTAATTTTGTCGAGGCCAAGGCTGTAATTGCAGCTAATGAAAAACCTACAGAAGCCCAGTTAGAAGCTATAAAAATTTGGGAAAAGGAGGAAACCGAACGTCTTCGTCCACCCGTAGAAACCGAACGCATTGTAACTGCCATGCAAGGGACGTATAGTGAGGTGGCCGCAGAGGTAAGACCTCAGGCTTTTGAATGGCAAACTAAATATATTATTGGCCTATTAGGAGATAACGTAGCCCTTATGTTATTAGGTATGGCTTTGTTACAATGGGGATTTTTCTCTGGGAAATGGACCAATAAACGCTATAAAATTATCGCTTTAATAGGTTATGGTATTGGGTTGCCGTTGGTGTCTTATGATTTTTATCAAGGCATACTTCAAACTTCATCGTTAGAACTTATGTTGTCTAATTTAGAAAACATTAAAATCCCTTGGTACAAATTAATTTATCCTGTGCAACGCATACTTTTATCTATGGCGCATGCTTCTGTAGTGATTTTATTTGTGCGCAGTCCGTATTTTAAAACCTTAAAACATAGTTTAAAAGCTGTAGGCCAAATGGCTTTTACTAATTATATTTTACAAACCGTTTTGTGTACCTTGTTCTTTTTTGGGTACGGACTGGGGTATTATAATAAATTAGAATTCTATCAATTATTTTATGTGGTTCTGGCGGTTTGGGTTATCGAACTAATTGTAAGTCCAATTTGGCTTAAATATTACAAATTTGGTCCTATGGAATGGCTTTGGCGTAGCCTAACCTATCGTAAATTTCAACCTATGCGCAGACAAGCAGAAGAAATAAAACCCAAACCCATAGTTCAAATAGATAATGCATAAACCGGTAGGCAATCTATTAGGTTTTTGGAGTAATTGTAGTGTTTTTATAGTTTGTCCTATGTTAGGAATAGACCACAGATCAATTTAATTTAGGTCTAAAGGGTTGTATGGAATATTTTATACGTTTTGAATTGTAGGATTTTTTAATTAAAAGTATTTTTGCATAAATAAATTCTAGATGTATAAGTTTTTAATACGCCCCTTGTTTTTTAGTTTCGATCCGGAAAAAGTACATCACTTCACCTTCTCGATGGTACGTACTCTTTCTAAAATTCCTTTAATTCCTAATTTGTTTAAACAATTGTTTGTAGTAGAAGACAAGCGATTAGAACGCGAAGTATTCGGGTTAAAGTTTAAAAACCCTGTTGGTCTAGCTGCAGGTTTCGATAAAAATGCGGTTTTATACAACGAACTTGCAAATTTTGGTTTCGGGTTTATTGAAATTGGTACAGTAACGCCTATCGCCCAAGAAGGAAATCCTAAAAAACGTATTTTCAGGCTTATTGAAGATCAAGGTTTAATTAACCGTATGGGGTTTAATAATGAAGGTGTAGAGACAGCAATCACACAACTTAAAAAAAACAAAGGCAAAATTCTTATCGGCGGAAATATCGGGAAAAACACACAAACGAAACCCGAACATTATACTCAAGATTATCTAAATTGTTTTAATGCCTTGCATCCTTATGTCGATTATTTTGTGTTGAATGTGAGCTGTCCAAATGTAGGGAGTCATGCCAAATTAAGTGATAAAGGTTATTTATTGGAATTGATAAACACGGTAAAACAGGCGAATACTACCTTTAATAAACAAAAGCCTATTTTACTTAAAATAGCACCCGATTTAAACGATATCCAGTTAGATGAAATTATAGAACTAGTAAGTGAAACCCAACTGGATGGTGTAATTGCGTCTAATACCTCGGTTGATAGAAGTGATTTAAAAGCAAGCAAAACGCAACTTGAGGCTATAGGTAATGGAGGTTTAAGCGGCCAGCCGATTAAGACAAAAAGTACAAAAGTTATAAAATACCTGAGCGAAAAAAGCAATAAGGCCTTTCCTATAATTGGAGTGGGAGGGATTCACTCTGCTGCAGATGCTTTAGAAAAATTAGATGCAGGGGCAACTTTGGTTCAAATTTATACCGGCTTTATTTACGAAGGACCATCCTTAATTAAAAAGATTAACAAAGCGATTTTAAAACGTAATTAAGCGTTGAATTTCGAAATCTTAATATCTTTTGCCATGGCTACTTCAGCCTTAGCTATAGCACCGGGACCCGATAATATTTATGTATTAATGCAGAGTATATCTAACGGAAAATCGTTTGGTTTGGCTACTGTTTTAGGATTAATGTCTGGCTGTTTAGTACACACCACTTTGGTAGCTTTTGGGGTTTCGGTCATTATAAAAGAATCGGATGTTATTTTCTTTAGTATAAAACTTTTTGGAGCATGTTACTTGTTGTACCTAGCCTATAAAGTGTATAAAAGTGATGCTGAAGTTTTACTAAGCGACACCAATGTGCCTCAGAAATCACAATTTCAATTGGTGAAACAGGGATTTATAATGAACGTGTTAAACCCGAAGGTTTCTATCTTTTTTCTAGCTTTTTTTCCTGGGTTTTTATTTAGTAATACGTTAAGTACACTTCAACAATTTTATGTTCTTGGGTTCATATTTATGGGGATTTCTGGTCTCATTTTTTCTACTATAGCCATTTTAGCAGGATCTATTTCAGCGTATATTAAACTGCACAAAAATGTAGGAGGCATCTTAAAATGGATGCAAGTTATTGTGTTTACGGGGATTGCAATTTTCATCTTGTTTTCAGAAAAATAGTAGTATTTTTACTGTCTAAACGCTCACGATTCATGGCAAACGGTGTAAAAGTAATAGAATGTCCGCGAGATGCAATGCAAGGTATAAAGACCTTTATACCTACAGCACGAAAAGTGCAGTACATACAAGCCTTATTACGGGTTGGGTATGATACGATTGACTTCGGAAGTTTTGTTTCACCTAAAGCCATTCCACAAATGGTAGATACTGCCGAAGTACTGTCGCAATTAGATTTATCTAAAACCACTAGTAAATTGCTTGCCATTATTGCAAATACTCGTGGTGCGGAAGATGCTTCACAACATGAAGCTATTACTTACTTGGGGTATCCATTTTCTATTTCAGAAAACTTTCAAATGCGTAATACCCATAAAACCATTGCGCAATCTGTAGAGACTTTAAATGAAATTTTAAATATAGCAGACCAAAGGCAAAAGGAAGTTGTGGTTTATATTTCTATGGGATTTGGCAATCCGTATGGAGATCCTTGGAATGTGGACATCGTGGCAGATTGGACAGAACGTTTAAGTAAAATGGGAGTTAAAATTTTGTCGTTAAGCGATACTGTCGGAACCTCTAATCCAGAAAATATAGAATATTTATTTTCGAATTTAATTCCAAAATATCCAGATATCGAATTTGGAGCGCATTTACATACCACACCCAATACCTGGTTCGAAAAGGTAGATGCAGCTTACCATGCTGGTTGCCGAAGATTTGATGGAGCCATCCAAGGGTTTGGAGGTTGCCCAATGGCAAAAGATGAGCTTACAGGGAATATGCCTACCGAAAAATTACTCTCGTATTTTACCACTAAAAAAGTAAATCAATTAAATGCATTGAGTTTTGAAAGTGCTTATAATGAAGCAACCAAAATGTTTGGTATCTATCATTAAACTTCCTTTTTTATGGTGAATGTGGGAATTATCACCTGTTTTCTGCTATTTTCCTAAATAATATTTAGAAATTTGTAAACAACCGTATTTGTTTAGAATCAGAATTCATACAATATAGATTTCAAAATCGTATATATGGTAGTTTAGATTCTAGAAACAGAATATCGTATTGTTAATTTTATAATAACAGCCACAAACCATTATGCATAATTTAAATACATATTTACGTAAAACTATTAGTCCAGCACCATTAGTGGTGTTTCGAGTATGTTTTTGGTTTTTAATGTGTTTAAGTCTTATTAGTTTTTGGCAAAATGGTTGGATTGAATCCTTGTATTTGGAGCCCAAATTTCATTTTACATTTTATGGGTTTTCGTGGGTGAAACCATTTGGGAAGTACACCTATGTATTATTTGCCATTTGTGCTTTGGCTTCTGTTTTTGTGGCTTTAGGATTTAAGTATCGGATAGCCATAATTACATTTTTTTTAAGTTTTACATACATTCAGTTTATGGATAAAACGGTGTACGAAACCCCTTTTTATTTTATTACAGTGCTAAGTTTTTTAATGATATTTTTACCAGCAAACGCGGCTTTTTCTATAGACTCTTTGCGGTCTAGGCGGTCTTATAGAACCATCCCGAAATGGTGTGTAGATAGTATTAAATTATTGTTTTGTATCGTTTTCTTTTATTCGGGATTAGCAAAATTAAACTCTGATTGGTTGCTTAGTGCCATGCCTTTAAAATTATGGTTAATCAATAATAACGACTTACCATTTATAGGGACGTCGCTATCAAACTCTGCTTGGTTTCCTTATGCTTTAAGTTGGAGTATTATGCTTTTCGAATTATCTATTCCGTTTTTGTTATTGTATAAACGCACCCGATTTGTTGGTTTCCTAGTCTTGGTAGGATTTGAAGTGTTTTCGCACGCTTTGTTTCCGTTAGGATTATTTCCTTTAATCATTTTAATAAGTGCGCCCATATTTTTTTCACCAGAATGGCATCAAAAGGCCCTTCTTATTTTAAGAGCTATTTTATCACCTATTCAGCGTGTGTTAAAATTACCTACAGCACTTAAAATGACGAAAGATTTTCATTATATAACAGTAATTCCCATGTTTGTAATTGGACTGTTCTTTATAATTCAACTCCTCGTGCCTCTAAGATATATGCTGTATAAAGGAGAATTGTTTTGGACGGGTGAAGGGTATTTATTTTCATGGCGAACTTCACTTATAGATAAGACGGGGACTACAACGTTTAAAGTTGTAGACTCGGAAACCGGAGACGTTTTTAATATTAATAATTCCGATTTTTTAACAGAAAGACAAGAACAGCAAATGTATAGTCAGCCCGATTTTATATTGGAATATGCGCATTATTTAGGCGATTATTATAAAGCATCTGGCCATGAAAATGTAGCTGTTTACGCAGATGGTTATGTCTCCTTAAATGGTCGTAAGCCTATGCCCTATATAGATACTCAAGTCGATTTGTATAAACAAAAGGAATCCTTTAGGCATAAAACATGGATTCTGCCTTTTCCAGATGTAATTAAAGGATTTTAATTGAAATAATTAATATGAGTGTAAATAGAAAAAATTATACTTTTAAGTGATTTATAAGCATTCACTTTTATGAAACAACTTTGTTTAACAGTTATGTTATTTGCTTTGCAATTGGCGTTTGCGAAGGAATATAAAAGTTTAAAAGCTTTTCAAGCAGAAACGAATCAGGAGGCATTACAAGCTTCAGACTGGTTGAAGTCTGATAGAATTAAAAATACAAAAGTTTGGAAGAAAGCTAACTTTTTCAATTTAAAACAAGAAAACTACAACGCATATACTACCGTTATACAACGATTGTATTTTTATAAGTGGATCCAAGTAGAATTAGACAAAAATTCGCATGAGATAGAGTGGGTGCATATGGCCATTTTTATATCAGATAAATTACGTCTTATTGGTCAGTTTCCGTTTAAATATTTCTTGCATAAAAATACCATTACATATACCAATTTGGGAAGTGCTGTGGTTTTTGAACACGCATTTCCCGAGTTAAAGGAGCTACTTTTTTCTTCAGAACCTTTAAGGGGTGAACCTGCCCGAACGTGGGATGTAAATATGCTGCATAAGGAACAATACATTTGGGTGGAATCGGTGTACCAACACATGGACGAAAAGAGTTTAAAGCAAATTTCAAATATCGCTAAAGGCAATGGGGTATATGGTCTTTTTGTTGAAGATGCTTTAGAGTTTTCCGGCGATTTAAAGGATCCCGATGCTCGTTATGCCTATGCAATAAACATATTGCTACCGTATTGCAGAGATAATAAGTAATAAAACTAACAAAGGATTTAAAAAAACGCAATTTAAACCGTATATTTGCACGCAATTACATCTTAATTGCATCATGACAGCACACGAAAACAAAATTCTAGGAGAAGGACTAACCTACGACGACGTTTTATTAGTTCCGGCATTTTCCGAAATTTTACCAAGAGAGGTAAATATTCAAACCAAGTTTACACGTAACATTACAATTAACGTTCCCATAATTTCTGCCGCTATGGATACGGTTACAGAAAGTGCTATGGCTATTGCTATGGCAAGAGAAGGTGGTATTGGTGTGTTGCATAAAAACATGACGATTACACAACAAGCTCAGGAGGTTCGCAGAGTTAAACGTGCCGAAAGTGGTATGATAATCGATCCTGTGACTTTACCTTTAACGGCAAAAGTAATCGATGCTAAAAATAGTATGCGTGAGCATGGTATTGGCGGAATTCCTATTGTAGACGATAACGGAATTTTAAAAGGTATTGTAACCAACAGAGATTTGCGTTTCGAGCATAAAAACGATCGCCCGATTGTTGAAATAATGACTTCTGAAAACTTAGTGACTACAGCAGAAGGAACTTCGTTAAAAGATGCTGAGGTTATTTTACAAGAAAAGAAAATTGAGAAACTACCAGTAGTTGATGCCGATTATAAGTTGGTTGGATTAATTACATTTAGAGATATTACAAAACTTACCCAAAAACCAATTGCCAATAAAGATACTTACGGACGTTTACGTGTAGCAGCCGCTATTGGTGTTACAGGAGATGCTGTAGAACGCGCCGAAGCACTTTACAATGCAGGAATTGATGCCATAATTATTGATACGGCTCACGGACATACTAAAGGTGTGGTGAATGTATTAAAGGAAGTAAAAAAGAAATTTCCAGATTTAGATGTTGTTGTTGGTAATATAGCAACAGCAGAAGCAGCTAAATATTTAGTAGAGGCTGGTGCAGATGCAGTAAAAGTGGGTATTGGACCAGGGTCTATTTGTACTACACGTGTGGTTGCAGGTGTAGGGTTTCCGCAATTTTCTGCAGTGTTAGAAGTTGCAGCGGCTA